>JANNGQ010000627.1:0-5126 GCA_031403975.1 Planctomycetota bacterium | reverse complement strand
AGTGGATCGCGTGGTCGAGGCGCTCGATCGCCTGATTGAAGGTTCCCAGAGCGAAAACATCAAGCATTACCTCGAAGAGGCCGCCAGCAACATTTACTACCTCGTGTATGAAGAAGAGCCTCTGTCGGAAGACGACTCGATCGACCAGGCAGCATAGTTCGACTGTCCTGCGTTCCACCCCGTTGGCCCCGGGGACTGTCGGTTTTGTCGTGAGGCAGAACCGTAGGGTAGGCTTCAGCCTGCCGACAGCATCTCGATCGTTCTGTTTTCTCGATGAAACTGGCAGGCTGAAGCCTACCCTACGATGAATCGGAACTGTTTCGACATTTGCAACGCGGATTCACGGCCCGTTCAATCCGCGTGACGAAGGTGCGTTGCGATAGTCGAGCGGGGGCTTTTGACCGGGTTGCATGAGTGATTCGTCAGCAGCAGCGGCAGTTCCCCGGCGTTGTCTGAATTCATGAGCCGCCTGCTGAAGAAGTTCCGGGCTGCGAAAGAGATCGGCAGCGGAAACAGCCAGCGTGCGGGCGGCCAAATGCAGTCCTTTTTCTCCGATGCTCGTGCCTCCTGCCGCAACGGCCTGCCAGGAATGAGCCGGTGTGCCTGGAACCCAGCAGGACGTGCTAAAGCCTGTAGTCGGGACAACCCACGACACATCACCGACATCGGTCGATCCCTTTCCGATCGTCCCGTCGACACCTTCCACCCGGCTGATATTCTCGATCGGCTCAGGTTCGGCCAGGTGCTGCTTCATGCGAGCGGCGAATTGCAGCTCGGCTTCCGAATAGGTCAGATCGTTCAGCTGCTGAAGGCGAGTTCGCACCAGGGCCGACAACGCCTGGTTGGGCAGAATCTCACGGATGCCGCCCTCGTAGCGAATCGTGAGTTCCGTTTCCGTCGCGAGTGCACCGGCCTGCGCACACAGCTCAAGCCGGCTGTAGAGTGGTTTCAGGAACTTGGCTTGAGGATGACGGATGTAGTAGTACACCTCAGCGAATGCCGGCACGACGTTCGGAGCATCTCCGCCGCTGGTGATCACGTGATGAATGCGGGTCGCTTCCGGAGTGTGTTCCCGCAGCAGTTCCGCGGCGTAGTTCGTCAGTTCCACGGCATCCAGAGCTGACCGGCCTTGCTCCGGTGAGCCCGCAGCGTGAGCCGGGCGACCTCGAAACTGGAACTTCACAGCGATCCTTGCCAGGCTGGAACGATCACCGGCGGCGTTCTTGCCGGACGGATGCCAGTGCAGAACTGCGTCGCAGTCATTGAACAGTCCGGCCTGAACCATGAATACTTTGGCACTGCCGCCTTCTTCCGCCGGACAGCCGTAGAATCGAATCGTGCCGCTGAATGTGCCCGCTCTGATCTGCTCGGCGATGGCAATTGTCGCCGAGAGTGAAGCCGCTCCGAACAAGTGATGCCCGCAACCGTGACCGTAGCCATTATTGTCCTGACGCGGCATCGGCGACGGTTCAGCCTGCTGCGACAAGCCCGGCAACGCATCGAACTCACCGAGGATTCCGATGACCGGTTTTCCCGATCCGAATTCCGCCGTAAACGCCGTCGGGATTTCGGCAACTCCTCTGGCCACTTTCAGCCCCGCGGCTTCCGCGGCATCGGAAAGTACTGCGGATGACACGATCTCCTGATAACCCGGTTCCGCAGCCAGCCAGATTTTATGAGCCATCTCCCATGTGGCCTCGCGCCGGACACTGATCGATTCCACCAGCGATGCAACGATCGGATCGGTCTCAGTGGACTTTACCGAGTCTTGCCCCGCAGCCATCGTCGCCGCAAGGAAGAGGATCGACGCAGAATGCAGTGGTGAAAGAAATGCGCTCGTACGAATTCGCAGGTCAAAGATCATTCGGTAGGAACTCCGTAGTTACGACGCATCGGTGGTCGATCATTCACTGAACTGCAGCTGTTCAATCTCAGATCTGAAATTTGAAATCTCACTCACTCCACGTCCAGCGGTTTCAATCCGACGCGGGCACAATGTCTCAGCAGCCCGCATTCGCTGCACTTCGGCCGACGCGCGATGCAGGTGCGCCGACCATGATGAATCAACCGGTGAGAGAATGCGATCCATTCAGACCTGGGTACGATCTGCATCAGTTGTCGTTCGATGATCTCCGGATTCTGCGATGTGGTCAGCCCCAGCAGATTGGTCAGCCGCCGAACGTGCGTGTCGACGACAACTCCGGACGGAATTCCGAACCACGTTCCCAGCACGACGCTGGCCGTCTTGCGTCCAACACCGGGAAGTGTGATCATCGCTGCGATGTCCCGGGGAATCTCCCCGTCAAACCGATCCACCAGCGCCTCGGCCATCCCGCGGATGTTGGCCGCCTTATTGCGAAAAAATCCCAGCGGCTTCACGATTCGTTCGACGTCGTCCTGAGCAGCCCCGGCCAGGGCACGGGCATCGGGATACATCCGGAACAGTGCTGGAGTCGCCTTGTTGACTCGCTCATCGGTACACTGCGCGGAGAGAATTGTCGCCACCAGCAATTGAAATGCGGATGTATGTTGCAGCGCACATTCAGCTTCCGGGAAGAGCTTTCTGAGTCCCTTGATGACAGCACGTGCCTGTTTGCGAAGGGCGCCGTCGCCGGAATCAGCCGAATCCGTTCCGGCCACTGCAGCAGTATTCCGAGTCACCCGTTTTGCCACTTTGCGGACCATTCACAGAAGTATTCGAGTTGCTTCGACAATTGGAAATGTCAATTTGTAATCATCGACGCGGACCAATCGGCCCGGACGTTACCGCGGAATTGCCGGGCGCGGAAGCGAGGCAGCCGTTGATCCGTACAACATCGCTCGTGCAATCCGGATTCGGGACTCGTATGATTTGTACGACCCTGCCGATTCGACCCGCCTGATTCCCTCCTGCCGGAGATGACACCATGAGTTGTCTCGCTGTTCGTTCAGTGCTTGCGACGTTTGCGTTGACTCTCGCTGCCCTGGTGTCGCCGATTTGTGCCGCGTCATGTTGGCTGCAGGAACCAGCCGTTGAGAATGAGCCGCCGCAGAATCCGTTTCCGGAGGCCGTTTCAATACCGGAAGGAATCCTTGAGGGCGGAGCAGAGTGGCTGAACACGTCACATCCGATTGATCTCCGTGACCTTCGCGGCAAAATCGTTGTCCTGGATTTCTGGACGTACTGCTGCATCAACTGTATGCACGTTTTGCCCGATCTGAAATTCCTTGAAGAAAAATACGGCAATCAGATAGTTGTTATCGGAGTTCACTCGGCAAAGTTCGACAACGAGAAAGACTCGAAGAACATCCGCGATGCCATCCTGCGATATGACATTCAGCATCCCGTTGTGAACGACAGCGAAATGCTGATCTGGAGAAAATTCGGAACTCGCGCCTGGCCGACTCTGGTGCTGGTCGATCCCGAAGGAAAGTACGCCGGATCGCAGAGCGGTGAAGGCCAGAGGGATCTGTTCGACAATGTCATCGGAAAGATGATTGAGTACCACCGCTGGAAGGGAACGCTTGATGAAACGCCAATCGTGTTTGAGAAGGAAGCCGGCAATGCCCGGCCGACACCGTTGAGATATCCGGGCAAGATCACGGTCGATGCCGCATCGCAACGGCTGTTCATCACGGACAGCAGCCACAATCGCATCGTTGTGACTGATTTTGCCGGGCGGCTGATATCAACGATCGGCAACGGTCGCAGCGGACGAGCCGACGGGGGTTTTGATCAGGCGGAGTTCCATCATCCGCAGGGAACGGCGCTTGTCGGCAACACGCTGTATGTGGCGGATACTGAAAACCATCTGCTGCGAGCTGTTGACTTCGATGCAAAGTCCGTGACGACTCTGGCGGGAACGGGCATTCAGGGATCACCGGCAACCAGCGATCACGGACCGCTGCTGGACACGCCTTTGAATAGTCCATGGTCGATCGCTGCGGCCAATGGCACACTGTACATTGCCATGGCAGGACCGCATCAGATCTGGATTCATCAGACCGGCAGTGACTCGATCAGCGTCTTCGCAGGGACGGGTCGAGAAGACGTGATCAACGGTCCGCTGCTGGCCGCAGCATTCGCGCAGCCGTCGGAAATCGTCACTGATTCGGCTGGCGAGTTTCTGTATCTGGTGGACAGTGAGGGCTCTGCGATTCGTCGGGTTACGACCGATCCGGCGGGTATCGTGACCACCATTGCGGGGACATCCGAGCTGCCTGGCGGTCAGTCGCTGTTCGCGTTCGGGGATGTCGACGGGGCAGGGGACAAGGCCCGGTTTCAGCATCCGCTGGGCATCACTGCCGACAGTGAGCATCTGTATGTCGCTGACTCCTACAACCACAAGATCCGGCGAATTGAAATCGCGACCGGCAACGTGACAACATGGGCCGGAAATGGGACGCCCGGCGATGCCACAGATCCGCTGCAGCTGAGCGAACCCGGTGGATTGTCCATTGCCGATGGCAAACTGTTCGTAGCTGACACGAACAACCATCGCGTGGTGACGATCGATCTGTCCTCGAACCAGTCGACCGTCCTGACGATCGAAGGTCTGAACCCGCCGAATCCGCCGAAGTCGACGACAGTACCTCAGATCACGGATGCCATTGCCATCGAGATGCAGCAGATCGCGGTCGGCGACAAACTGGAGTTCAGTGTCGCCCTGATCATCCCGGACGGTTATAAGCGAAACAATCTCGCTCCCGTGACGTGGGAGGTCTTCACGGAAGTCGAGCAGACCATCATCCCCGCATCGGCATTGGGATCGCGTGATGAGGCGACGGTCGATGATCAGAATCAAGCCCGCTTCGAGCTGCCGCTTTCCGGACAGCCGGGGGAAGCATCGCTGATCGTGAGAATGAATTTCGGCTATTGTGGAACGGAAGCAAACGCTCTGTGCCGCCTCGCCACAGCCGCCTGGAAGATCCCCGTCGTGATCAACACCGAAGGCGGCGTGAGCGAAATCTCACTGACATTCCCCGAGCCGCGGTAACGCCTGTTCTCCAGCCACGCCGCTCATGCGTCATTCGGCCACCTTCTTCCAGTGCCAGGGGGCACTGTAGGAATAGTCGTGATTCCCTGTGGGGCAGGCTTTCAGCCTGCCTGGACGTGAATGAACTAATGTGTTTGTGAATCGAAGAGG
>JANNGQ010000626.1:0-3088 GCA_031403975.1 Planctomycetota bacterium | reverse complement strand
CTGTATTGATCTCGCACAGCTCGTTCATCAGAAAATCATCGATCTGGTGACGTCCTGCAGTGTCGAGAATAACGGTGTCGTAGCCATTCAGTTCAGCAAACTTCATGGCACCAATGCAGATATCCAGAGGCCACGAAAAAGCCGACAGTCCCCCGACCCGGTGGCGTGACGATGGCGACGGCGTGAATCACGATTCCAGCACTCGCCGGTACACCTCCCGAATTCGCTCAGTCATGAATTCGTGACGGAACTGTGCGGTGAAGCGCGACCGACCGTTCTCACCCAGCCGCCTGCGAAGTACCTCGTCGACTGCGAGGCGCAGCATGGCCTCGGAAAGCCCCGCGATGCTGCGGTGTTCGACGAGCAGTCCCGTTTTTTCGTGAAGGCAGACTTCAGGAGCGCCATCAACAGCAAACGTGATCACCGGCTTTCCGGCGATCAGGCCTTGCGGCAACACGCGAGCCAGTCCTTCCCAGTCGCTGGTATGCACGACGGCGTCCATGGCGTGAATGTAGTCCGGCACGGCATCCGGAGGCACCAGTCCCGCGAAACAGAACTGCCGGGCTAATCCCAGTTGCGCAATCCGCGCCTGAAACTGTTCCTTAAGAATTCCATCGCCGACCAGCAGGAACCGCGCATTGGGAATCTGCCTGGCGACCGTTGCCGCCGCCTCGATCAGGTATTCGTGGCCCTTGAGCGGAAACAACCGGGCGACCTTGCCGAATACAATGTCGGTCGGTGCAATTCCAAGAGACGCCCGGACTTCAGCCGGCGGCCTCGACGGTTTCAAAAATCGATCGACATCCATCCCGCTGTAAACGGTTGTGAACTTGTCCAGCGGCGCAATTCGCGCGGCAACATATTGTTCCGTCATGGCATCGCAGACTGTGATAAAGTGCCTGCACCACTTGGCTGCACGTCGCTCGGACCAGCGATAGAAATGATAGAGAACGGGGTTCTGACCGAAGTGAAATGAGGCTCCGTGGATCGTGTGAACTGCGGGAATTCCCAGTTGGTATGCGGCCAGCCGTCCGAGGATGCCGGCTTTGGAACTGTGAGTGTGAACAATCTCCGGCCGATATTCGGCGAGGGTTCGCCGGATGGCCCGCAGAGACTGCCAATCCTGAAACGGATTGAGACTGCGGCGAAGTTCGGGAAGAATTCTCAGGTCCAGCCCGCGGTCCAGGGCTCGTTGTTCAAGAGATCCCTCCGGCCCAAGCCCCGGCCCCGTGATCAGGCAGACTTCGTCGCCAAACCGGTGATGCTGATCGTCAACATTGAAAAGCGTGTTTTCCTGAGCCCCGCCGATGATCAACCGAGTAATAATGTGGGCGACACGCATCGGTGTTTCTGGCTCGGGAACAGCTGGATGTCCAGTGGAGAAGCGGTTTCGCCGACGGTGAGTTTGGACTAGACTCCCGCCCCGCAGTGAACCGGAAATTCAGCGGGCCTCTTTTCGAACTCATCAGGGCAATCGGTCAGCAAAGCCTGACCTCAGCAAAGCAGGATGGATCCCGGCACGCCGGGAACCGTCGAAGCACAGTCGGACAAGAATGTCCAACCTACGATGGAACACATATTTTGTCAGCTCTCCCGAACGAATCATCACCATCGCCGTCGGAAGATCAAACGTCAGCCGAAGCGAAACCCGGAATGGATCACGTATTCGATGCTCCCGCGGAGGCTGGCCAGGTGAGCGGTGCAGCGTCCGATCGGGACACCGCCTCTGCAGCTATTGTCGCGCCGCCGGGAATTGCGATTCGGACGGTCGATCCTTCCGTCGGCGAACTGAGGCGACGGCTGGCTCATATCCAGCTTGCGGACTACATCGCATACAAACGGAAACAGCTGCGGACGTCGATCACGCTGTTTCTGCTGACGCTGCTGAGCACGTTTCTGGTGGGGGCGGATTTCGTCCCGCTGCATTATCTCATGACACTGTTTTCAAGACAGTACGAACTTTTCCAGGGAATGGTGTACTACCCGCGAAAATTTGCCGAAGTGGTTGATGAGTCGGTCGTAAGAGGTCTGATGTATGCCGTCCCGCTGATGGCGATCCTGTTTTTTCATGAGATGGGACATTTTCTTCAGTCGCGATGGAACCGGATTCCGGCATCTCTCCCGTATTTCATTCCGCTGCCGCTGCCTCCGCTGGGCACGATGGGGGCAGTCATTTTTCAGGGGCGCGGCGCGGCGACCAGACGGCAGATGTTCGATATTGCGGTTTGCGGTCCGATCGCAGGACTCATTTTGACGCTGCCGATTCTTTGGTACGGACTGAGTATGTCGTCATGGCAGCCACGGCCATCAAGGCCGATGCTCGAGTTCGGAGAGCCATTGCTCGTGCAATGGATGATTTCGTTTATGCACGGTCCGGGAAAAACAGGCGAGGAGTTCATGCTGACGCCGATAGCCTTTGCCGGCTGGGTCGGTGTTTTGATCACGGCCATGAATCTGCTGCCGGTCGGGCAGCTGGACGGCGGACACATCCTGTACACGCTGATCGGCAAGAGGGCTCACATTGTGGCGATGCTGATCATCGCGGCCGGCTTCATTGTGATGTACAAGTTCGAAGACTACTCGTTCAGTCTGCTGCTGCTGCTGCTGCTGATCACTGGACCACGTCACCCGCCGACAGCCAACGACCAGGAACCGCTGGGACTCAGGAGACATGTCATCGGCTGGCTCACGCTCTCATTCCTCATTATCGGATTCACGCCGCAGCCGATCATCATCAGTCACTCCAAAGAAGATGGCGGCAGAAGTCCACAGGAACGAATCCGCCCGAACGAAGATGTCGCGCGTCTGCCGCAGCACGGGACTCTGGACTTATCGGAGAACCTGATGCTTGTTGACGTTTTACTCCTCGCAGTCAACGTTGAAACATTCGTTGCTGTACCACACTGACCCGAAGCGCCAGTTTTGAAGTTGCGCATTTCATCAGGGCTGGAAGCCCGGCACATCGTCAGCCGGTGGCGTGAGCCACCGGAATACTTATGCCCAATGGCACTCACTTTGTGGAACAATTGTCCCCAATTGTTCATCCGGTCGCAGACGGAACAGTTGAGACAACTGTTCTACACTATGG
>JANNGQ010000625.1:0-2388 GCA_031403975.1 Planctomycetota bacterium | reverse complement strand
CTTCCTGGAAAGCACGTTACCTGAAATTGCATGACAGAGAATCCGTTGCTGCGAAAAACCGACAACGGCTGAAGGAAGTGTCGGAAAGTGATCCCTCCTGGGGACACATTTGGGGAGATATCACGCGACTGACGGCCGAAGAATCTGAGTTGTGGTACTGGAGATATGCGACTGAATCAATCCATTCGGCTGGGAAAGACTCAGGGAACTATCGGCTCGTGCTGTACGAAGAATTGAGTGCTCGCACAGTTGATGTAGCAAAGGAAGTATTCCGCCATTGCGGTTTGCCCTGGACTCCGAGGCTAGAACAGTTGGTAAATCAAATCTCAAAGGAGTCGCAGGAGATCGCAACTGCCTGGCAGCAGAAGTTGTCGCCGGAAGAGCGTCAGCTCATTTCACTGATTCTGAAAGGCAGTGTCCTGAAAACCTTGTGGAATGTTGGAGTCTGAATTGCTGCGAACCCCGGCCAGCGCGTCGGAGAGTTTGCGCTGCCTCCCCCACAGTCATTCATCCGTAACGGGCAGCGTGTATTGCGGCCCAGCAAAGGTCAGGCGACGAACAAAAGTACAGCGTTGAAGGTGTTGAGGCCGCGTTATGGACGTGCATTCCATTGACAGCAACACTTGCCCCAGCTTTGACGCACCAGGCACGCCATCGGATTTCGATTGGCGCCTGACATTGGAGTCATTACATCCGGTCGCATTAGCTTCGGACAGCCGCAAATCGTCTCAACCCGCATATGCCGCTTTTGTTCTTTCGTGGTGTTCTCCACGGCAATAAAGACCCCGGCTCGCGGCGAGTCTAGTTATCACTTCACTGTATTGCCGACATTATCAACGATGCAAGAACTTGCGATCATAATCCTCAATTTCCGTACCGCCGATCTGGTCATCGCATGCCTTGAGTCACTTGAGCCTGAGAAGCGAACATGCGATTTTTACGTCGTTGTGGTCGACAATGCTTCGGGGGATGATTCTGCAGATTGCATCGCAGAATCGATCGATAGGCACGGATGGAATGGATGGGTCAGATTGCTGCGGTCTCCTGTGAACGGAGGGTTTTCAGCAGGAAACAACCTGGGAATTCGAACGGTTGATGCGGTTGCATATCTGTTGCTGAACAGCGACACACTCGTGCGCCCGGGAGCAATCCAGAAATTGATGACGGCGATGAAGCAGTCTCCGAACGCCGGCCTGTTCGGGCCCGGACTGGAGTCTCCCGACGGCGGTGCTCAAGTCAGCTGCTTTCGTTATCCTACATTTTACAGCGAGTTGATTCGCGGAGCGTGTACCGGCCTTGTCACAAGATTACTTCAGCGATGGAATGTTCCGATCCAAATGGACGATCGCCGGACTGAAGTACAATGGGTTAGTTTTGCCGCGGTCCTGATTCGACGGGAGGTATTGCAACAGATCGGCCTGATGGACGACGGTTATTTCATGTATTTTGAAGACACGGATTATTGTCATCGGGTCAGAAACGCAGGCTGGCAAATTCAGTATTCTCACGAGGCCAGGATTGTCCATCTGCATGGAAAGAGCTCCGGACTTCCGGATCTGATTGCTGCACAGAAGCGCCGCCCTGGTTACTATTACGCCGCACGCTCGCGATACTTCCGGAAGTGGGCCGGGAGTTGCGGCCTCCTCAAGGCAAATCTCGGCTGGTGTTGCGGTCGCGTGATCGGGGTTGCCCGCGAACTCCTCGGACGACGGCGCACCTCGTGTGAGTACGAATGGGCCGATAATTGGCGATTCTGGAGCGGTGCTGCTGAGCGGGCGCGTACTAAGCCGCTGCAACAAAGCGATTTATAACTGATCCGGTTACATCTTGCTGGCAATGCCCATATCGATCCACTTTGGCCGTGATGATTAGTTCCATGAAGTCTTCCGGGTTTGAGTGGGTAACCCTCCAAACAGGGTCCATCCTGGCTTGGGTTCAGCAGACGGGGCCGCCCGTTGTCGTGTCACCATCGCATCGGCCCACTTGGTCGAAGACTGAAACGACAGTGTGGCGAACCGCTTGGCGTGCTTCCCACGAATGGATCCATGAGGGAATGGAGGGCGGTTTTTGCCGGATGATTTGGACGGGGAGCGGCGTGACGGTCGAGCCGCCGGAATGATCGGCAGAATGGCGGCTGTCGCTTTGAGTTGCGGTTATCGCTTGGTCGGTGAATCATCCAGAGCCCGTTTGACCCAACGGCCTGAATGACTTACGGAAATCTGCATCACCCCCGCACATACACCACGTTCGGGGCGAAGCCTTTCGCAATTCTCCCCAGTGTCTGCCAGTTTCCGGATCGGCTCCAAGAAAGTGTTTCGTTGGTTGAATTGAGGTTGGCATGATTGATCATAGTGAATTGTTGGGACTATTGGCGTGCCCGGCTTGCGG
>JANNGQ010000624.1:0-3508 GCA_031403975.1 Planctomycetota bacterium | reverse complement strand
ACGCGCCTTATTCCATTGCCGGATAAAGACCAAGAGCCTGCATCGATCTCAGATTCACCTCGCGCCCACCCGCGATCCGCAATTCGGCCCTCGGATTGGTGAGCCGGAACATCGCCAGGACCTTCAGGCAGAACCGAGGATCGAGTTCCTTCACGGACTGCAAGGGAGTCCCGTCGATCGAATTCAGGAAGTTGATCGGGACGGATTCGACATTCAGTTCGGCCAGCTTCATCGCCACATCCACGACGTCGTCATGTACTTCACCCATACCTACAATCATACCGGCACACAACTCCAGGCCGGCGTCGCGGCAGATATCGAGAGTTTCGAGGCGGTCCCGAAATGTATGCGTCGAGCAGATCTCTTCGTGGAAGCGTTCGCTCGTGTTGAGGTTGTGATTGACGCGATCGACGCCTGCCGCTTTCAGCCGGACAGCCTGATCGGGTTTCAGCAGGCCCAGGCAGCAGCAGATGTGCAGACCGTATTGGTCCTTGATCTGACGGACCACGCCGGCAACATGATCCACTTCGCGATCTGTGGGGCCTCGACCACTCGCCACAATGCAATACGTCCGAGCTTTGCTTTCCGCTGCCTTGCGCGCCCCGTCCAGCAGTCGCTCGGCGTTCAGCATCGCGTATTTTTCGATCGGCGCCTCCGAGATTCTTGACTGTGAACAATAGGAACAGTCTTCGGGACACAACCCGCTCTTGGCATTCTTCAGATAATACAATTGCACAGTTCTGCCGAAGTACTCGCGGCGGACTCTGAAGGCTGCATCCAGAATTGCCAGCAACTGATCGTCATCAGCACGCAGAATCCGGAGCGCGGCTTCGCGGGAAAGTGGTTCACCGCCGAGTGCAGCATCGGCCATTTCCTGCCAGGTCAATTCAACCGACTTCGACGACGTGGAAACCGACATGCAGCGATCACTTTTTTGGGGGACGATGAATCAGAGGCTCAGGTCACGTCGGGAGTTTACCGAAACGGCCGCACGCTTCCACGCCTCAAATCGCTCAATCACGCCTCGGGCGGCAACGCCGTGAAGGATTTCTGTCTGGGAATAACGTAACGTTCGTGAAAGTTGTCCCACGTGAAGTCAGGTCGTGTTTTAGCCACGGCGTGGCGACAGGTCGTAGCCACGGGCGTGAACCCAATGGCACGTACTTTGTAATCCGAAGCGTCAGTTTTGAAGTTGCGCTATTTGTGGATCAATTACGCTGGTGGCTGGTACTCGACTGGTAAAGCGTTGATGAACAATCGTTTCACCTTTTTGATACCTCCGGGAGTTTTTGGTCGATCGGACAAGTCTTTCAGTTCGCGACCTGTGCATTCCTGACGGAATGTTTCGCACAAGCCGTGAGGGCCCTGAGCCGGGAGGCAACCTCGCAAGGAATATCCGAACTGACGTGACTCGCTCTGCACAGCCTGCCGACTCACACTCGGCAAGCTCTCTCCAACTCACCGAACACGTGCCCATGCCTCAAAAAATCCACACGCGCAACTGCCGCAGATTTCCGCCCACCCACTCCAATCCCAGAAGACCCTGCAGTTTAGGAACCAACGCCTCGCCGTACGATGTAAGTCGCCACGCATCAGTACCTTAGAAGCTGGACGATCTCTCTGTCGACGGGGCTTCTGCGGAAGGCATTCGCTGAATTGATATGCGGCTGATCCTTTGCAATCAACGATGAATCCCAGCCGACGGAGCGACTGGCCAACAGTAAACCACCGTTCTTCAGCGAATACACACACGGCACGCCTCAAAGGCAGGGAGCGTGCCGGATTCCGGGCCGAGCCGTTTCAACTGCCCGCGACCCGGTCAAGTTGGCTTTGTGCCTGTCTGACGACCTACGAGTCCAGGCCGCAGATCTGTTGGAAGGAATCGTGGCCGTCGGAAAGAGACGATCAGATCCGTATTTTGTCTCGCGGATCGGCCTCGTGAAAATGAACCGTCGTCGCCGCTGAGCGTTCTCGCTTTTACGGATCAGTTCGCCCGGCGTCGTGTGGTTCCGCGTGACAACGTTTTATTCTGTCGGTTACGATCGCCGACATGTTGAGTATCACCTCGATCCTGCAGAAAATAGAAACCGGCGATCCAGTGGCAGCAAACGAATTGTTGCCGCTGGTGTATGGGGAACTGCGGCAGATGGCTGCGGCGCAAATGGCTCAGGAACGGCCTGGTCAGACGTTGCAGGCGACCGGACTCGTTCATGAAGCATACCTGAGGCTGGTCGGGAAAGACGGGAGTGCGGCCTTCAGCAGTCGACGGCATTTCTTCGGGGCTGCCGCCGAAGCCATGCGGCGCATTCGCGTGGACAATGCCCGCCGAAAGAAACGCGAGAAGCATGGCGGGGACCGAGAACGCCTTGAGTTGGGCCCGGACGCTGGGATGCAGCCCGCGCCTGACGAACGATTGCTTGCGCTCGATGACGCTCTGATTCGGTTTGCCGCTCACTCTCCTGAGAAATCCGAACTTCTGAAACTGCGGTGGTTCGTTGGCATGAGTCTGGACGAGGCCGCATCGATTATCGGAATTTCTCCCAGCACAGCCGACCGCTGGTGGTCGTACGCGCGTGCCTGGCTGCGGGTTGAAGTCGAACCGGAAGAAAATTCGGATTAGCATGGTGCGATTTCCATGCGAAAATCGCATGGAATGGAAGAGAAGCTTAAAAAGCCCACTCATCCGGCCTGACGGCCCGCCTCGGCAACGCAACATGCCGACGCAGAGACCACAACTCCCCCGATCTCGGGGGAGAAGGGACTTGTGAATGCCGTTTCCGAATCCGATCTCACCGAAGAAACCATGACTGAAGCCACCATCTTTGCAGCCGCATTGGAAAAATCGTCCGACGCGGAACGTGCGGCGTATCTCGACGAAGCTTGCGCGGGTAATGCTCAACTTCGACGACGGGTGGAAGCCCTGCTTCAGGCGCATGCAGCTCCGGATTCTGTTCTGGACGCCGTCGGAAGCGGGCCGGCTTCCACAGACATCCAACCAATCACTGAGAAAACCGGCACCCGCATCGGCCCCTACCGACTGATGGAGCAGATCGGCGAAGGCGGCTTCGGAGTGGTCTTTGTCGCCGAGCAGCAGGAACCGGTGCGCCGTAAAGTCGCCCTGAAACTGATCAAGCCGGGCATGGATTCGAATCAGGTCATCGCCCGATTCGAAGCTGAGCGGCAGGCGCTGGCGATGATGGACCACCCGAACATCGCGCGAGTGCTCGATGCGGGCGCGACGGAAACGGGCCGGCCTTACTTCGTCATGGAACTGGTTCGCGGCATTTCGATCACGGAATACTGCGACAAGAACCAGCTCAACCCCTCCGAACGCATGGAAATTTTTGTCACCGTCTGCAACGCGATTCAGCATGCTCATCAGAAGGGGATTATTCACCGCGACATCAAGCCGTCGAATGTGCTGGTCACGTCCCACGATGGCAGGCCGGTGGCCAAAGTCATCGATTTCGGCGTGGCGAAAGCCATTCATCAGCAGCTGACTGAACGG
>JANNGQ010000623.1:0-3228 GCA_031403975.1 Planctomycetota bacterium | reverse complement strand
CGCACCGTCGAAAGGATGCCGCCGCCGGCGGCGGCGATCTCCTGATAGGACCTCCCGGCCAGACGCTGGACGCCACTCGCTTGTTCGGGCCAAGGTCGAACGGCAGTGAGACGTTGCCTCGGTAGGCTTCGATGAGTTCTTCGTCGATCTCCGCTTTCAGATTCTTTGCCAGTCGAGCCCAGCCGTCTTTGTCCCCTGCCATGGGAAAGAAGACCTGGCGAGGAAACAGGCTGCGGCCGTCGTAGTCCGGGTCCAGCAGCCAGAGTGCGATCTTTGATGTGTCGCCCGATTCAATCTTGCCTGTCTTCGGGTTGTAATAATCGAAACCGTGAACCTCGGCCTGGTGCAAGTGGCGAGTGGTTAGGGGCAAGTGGTCAGCAGTCATTGCTTCGATCGCAGCTTTCCAACGAGTCCGCTGAGCATTCGACTGATTTCCTGCATGGCTTCTGTCAGTTGTCGATGCATCGCCGGCTCGAGCATCTGCAATCGTGTCGCCAGTTCGACCTGTGTTTCGAGTTCGGCCAGGCTTCCCTTCGCTACTCCCAGAAACTGAATGAATTCTCCGGTGGAGTTCCTCGATTGCCCTTCTGCGATGTTGGAGGGAATTGACACCGCCGCTCGTCGCATCTGGCTGACCAGCCCGAACCTTTCTTCCGGCGGAAGTTGACTCGTTGCCGGGTAGATCTTCACGGCCAAGTCCATCGATTTCTGCCAAACGAGTAAGTCCCGATAACTGTGCAAACTGGCCATAAGGCATCACCGCCTTTCCTTCTCTATCCACTACCCACTCACCACTCACCACTGAAATATCCGGCTGGCCCATCAGCCAGAAACTTTCGTTGCTGGATCGCTTCTTTTTCAGGTCGTCCGTCAGCAGGTCGGTGTTCATCTGCAGCTTCAGAAAGATCATCCCCGTCTTTTCGGGCGTCAGATGATCGATGTCTTTGGAAGCTTCGGGATCGAACTGAAATGCGGCGAAGAGGATGACATCGGGTTTCGGCGAAAGTTCGCGAGCCTCATCCCAGGCCTGTTCGACCTGTCGCTGTTCGAGCGGAGCGAATTCAGGACCGAAGCTGACGACGACTCGTTTCGTTTCCTTCGTGCCAGGCTGCGGCCGAGTCTCGCCGACGGCCTGCAGAAACCGCAGAGTGGGCAGCGGTTCCAGTCGAGTGAACTCGATGCGTTGCCCTTGTCGACCCCGGACGCCGCAGCGAGTTAGTTCATCCCGCCATTCGGTGTGCCGAAGCGTCAATCCGGAACGAGCAAGGGAGTTGTCAAAGTAGTCATCACGCTCCGCGTGATGAACCTTCTGCGACCCCGTCTTCGACTTCTTTGGCACGGGCGTCTTTTCAGCGGTATTCGCCGTTTGGGGCTCCTCACGCGGAGCGTGAGGGCTACTATAAGGGCTGCTTTGACCGACCGGCATGACGGTCGGGGCCGGCACGGCTTCGACCGTGAACGGTCCGCTGACTCGGGCTTTGGTGCGATCCACTTCAGGCTGATCGTAGAGCGTTTCCTGATCGGCATGCCTGCGGATGGCCGCGTCGATTTGTTCGCGAGTCATCCCTTCGCGGATATCTGGATTGTTCGCGATTGACTTGAGCATCACATGCGGCACGGTCTTGCAGAGAAATCCGCCGTTAACGCCGTGCTGCGGATCCCTGAGTTTGTAGTAATCATAAACTGCCGTCATCAACCGCTGCTTGGCGAGTGTGGTCGCCACACGTGATGTATCGCATGTAATCCAGCGACGTCCCCAGGATTCTGCCACGAACGCCGTTGTGCCAGAACCACATGTCGGATCAAAGACCGCGTCGCCTGGGTCCGTTGTCATTAGAATGCAACGTTCCACCGTAATTGGCGAGGTCTGAACGGCGTAAAGTTTCTGGGCGAACGTACCCATGATCGTGTCTGGCCACACATTATCGATCCGCATCAAGGGAAAGTCATCTTCAAACAATCTGTACGCCAACGACTTACCTTGTTGCACGATGCGATTCGCCGCAATCAACTTCTGCATTCCTACTTTTGTTGTTGCCCATCGACGAGTCGCAGCAGGAAAAAACGACTGCCCGTTGAATTCCAATTCATAACTCAGGGTTTCCGACCACATCATTCGACTCAAGTCCGCCGCACGGAATCGTCGACTGCCTGTGACGTCAGCATCTGCATGTTTTTCACTTGAGGACATACGCCTTGCTGAGCCGTCCGCCAACTCGATCCACGAAAACGTGCCATCGTCAGATCGCTCACGCCGTTTGATATACAATTGCCGGTATTTGACTCTCGTTGTATCTCGTGCATACCAGACCAAGTAGTCATACGTACCCGACAGGATTCCGCCAGCCAACGCCGCTGTCTTTGCGAATGCGATAATGCCGACGACATTGCTCGTTCCAAATGTTTCATCAAGGAGCGAACGAATCAAATGAAGGTTAGCGTCATTGATCTGCACGAAGACCGAACCCGACTCGGTCAGCAACTCCTTCGCAAGCAGCAGCCGATCTCGCAGGTAGGTCAAGTAGCTGTGAATGCCGAGTTCCCATGTATCGCGGAAGGCTTTGATTGTCTCCGGTTCCTGAGTCAGGTCTTCATCCTTACCGTCCGTGACATCCCGCTTGTTCACGAACGGCTGGAAGTTGCTGCCGTAACGAATGCCGTACGGCGGGTCGAGGTAGATCATCTGGATCTTGCCCGCCATGCCTTCCTTTTCCAGCAGCGAGTTCATCACCAGCAGTGAATCGCCCGCGATCAGCCGATTGCTCCAGCCATGCGGATGCCTGTAAAAATCCAAGGCATCCCTGAGCGGCGGATTCTCCTGCGGCTCTTCAAACAGCGATCGCTGCTTGTAGGTTGGGACTCCCGTCCCGACCATTTTCCCCTTGCTGCCCACCTTGCCGCTCTCTTCAACAGTCGCCGCCCCGGCCCTGGACATCTGCTTGTCGGCGTGGTGCCCGTTCGTCCGCACGGCCGCAATGATCGATTTGGGATCAATCCGTTCGTGTACATGCAGTGACACGGTCGGCACGGAAAAACTTGTCCGCTCGGCCTTGCCCGCCCAATTCAGATACGGCTGCCGCCGCCGCTCCAGTTCCTCCAGAACTTGCCGAGCCTGCCCGAGTGCCGTATGAGCCTCCTGAAGCTGCCGCTCCAGTCGCTGCCGGTGTTCCTCGTCCAATTCCGTGGTCGCCGTGCCTGCCGCAGTGGTCGCATTGTCGCTCGCTGAAT
>JANNGQ010000622.1:0-8224 GCA_031403975.1 Planctomycetota bacterium | reverse complement strand
TGGTTCGATGAACTGAAACTCCGGAGAGTTTCGCATTAGTTCGACTGTCCCAGATTCTCTTGACGACCCCATCCAGCTCGCCTGGATGGTGAAGCTGATGGAGAGCTAGCCGTGCAACGCCCCGCAACCCCCACCCATTCTTCCTGCATTCCCGACTTCGGCGGGAATGCAGGAAGAATGGGCAAGTGTTTTATTTGCGTTTTTAGCTCTCCATCTGCTTCACCAACGGCACGAGGCCGTTGGGGTCGAATGTGGGACCGTCGCATTAGAAAGTGATTGAGAAAGTCATGGTCCCGTCAGCATTCAGTCATCCGTATTCACGCCGGCCCACTGCCCGGCGTTGACCGAGCGCAGGAAATGTCTTACAGTTTGTCGGACAACTTCAGGAGATGGCTCATGTCTGTCACTGTTCGGTTACCGTTGCCCCTGGAAAGGGAACTGGCTCGCGCTGCGTCGCGCAAGCGGGTGTCTAAATCACAACTCATTCGGGACTGCCTGCAGGCGTTTCTGAATGCTGAAAGCGATGCACCGCTCGCCTGGGATTTAGGGAAAGACCTGTTCGGCAAGGTCGGCAGCGGTCGCTCGGACTTGTCGCAAAACCGTAAGCAGATCGTGCGAGACAAATTGAATGCCCGCCACCGTCGTGGTTGACTCCGGCCCGCTGGTTGCTTTGTTCGACAAGGACGACCGGTTTCATGCGGACGCATTGCGATTTATCCAGCGGCTGAAGGGTCGAGCGGTCTCGAATCTGGCCGTCGTGACAGAAGTCTCGTATCTGCTGGATTTCAGCCGGAAAGCTCAGCTCGACTTTTGGCAGTGGGTCCGCAACGGAGCGTTGGTGCTGATCGAACCCGAAGCGGCCGACTGGGATCGCATGCTGGAAGTGCTGAAAAAGTACGCCGATTGCCCGATGGACTTCACCGATGCGACGCTCGTCGCGCTGTGCGAGCGTCTGGGAACGCGCGATATCGCCTCGGTCGATTCGGACTTCACAGTCTACCGTTACCGAAATCGGCAACCGTTTCGGAATCAATTCTTCAACGAGGCGTAACGTGAAGTTGTGGGGCGCTCGGTCGTGGACCCCGGAGTTGGATGGCGGGCGTGAGGCTCGGAGTCTAATTGACTTCCTGTTTGACAAGACCAACCCGCAGGCCGAATGGCTCGACACCGTCTCGTCAGACGAGCCCGGCAGCGAACCCGTCCGGCAGCGTGCTCTGCAATTCGCTCGCGACTGGAAGGACGAGACGAAGCCTGATATGAAAGTCGCGGAACACAAGCACGCAGCAGGACGATTGAAAGAGCCCCGGAAGTGATCCCGCCCTTCCATGAATATGGCTATTTGCCAACGGGAATCCACTTGGCAACGCTGGGCGAGATTCAAGCTCGTTTTGGCCGTGAATCGCAGGTTCGCCGAGTCCAAATGGAGTCGCTGCGCTGGTTGGTCGAAATCGCTCAACGAGTGGGTGTAACGCGGCTGATTGTAAACGGTAGTTTTGTGACCGACCCGTTCGAGCCCAATGATGTCGACTGCGTGTTGTTGGCACCTGCAGATTACCCCCGGAACGACGAGGCAGAAGCGGAGTTGACTGCGGGTCTGCCATGCCTTCAAATTGATGCCGTAAAACAAAGGGACTTCGATGTGATCGTCGAGACAATCTTTGCTACTGATCGACGCTTCCGTGGGAAAGAAATGTTGGAGGTAATCCCATGGAACTGAAAGACGAACTCGAAGTTCAAGTCACCCGTTCGAAGCTGAAGGTGCTCGAGGAACGGTATGAAGCGTCGCGTCTGGAGTCCCACGAGAACGCGCACCTGCAGAAAGTATCGCTGAGATCTCTCAAGCGAATGATAAATCAGCTCAAAGAGGAAATCGCAAGGTTTGAATCTCGCGCGATGCATGACGCAGCAAGCTGATGGGATTGGCCCTCACAGACGTGAGAGATCTTGGAGCCAAAGGCGGAATTGCTGTCGGGAACAGGTTCCGGATCGCAGTACGGAGCAGAATACGGACGCAGCCCTTTCAGTCGCCGCTTGGTACGCAGCATAGTCAAACTTCGTTGAACGAACTGATTTTATGAGAGGGAGACCGCCATGGTGGGGTCGATCGTTAAGCCGCAGATGGTCCTGAAGTACGACGCAGAAGTCCGCGCGGACGGACGCATCGAGTTGCAGGTTCCGTTGCCCGAGGGGGAACGTGTGGTCGTCTTCGTCGTTCCTGAGTCGGTCGAGTTATTTATCGATTTAACCCAAGCCGCCCAGAGCAGCCTCGACTTCTGGGACAATCCGCTCGACGATCAGGACTGGAACAATGCCTAAGCAGGGCGATGTCGTCTTGATCCCGATTCCGTTCACCGATCTGACGTCGCAAAAACGCAGGCCGCTGATCGTCATTTCCAATGAGACGTATCACCGCTCCAGCACCGATTTCGTCGTCGTCGCCATGACGTCCAATCCGACTCAGACGCTGTACTCGTTCACACTGACGTCAGCCGATTTGGTGACCGGATCGCTGAACCGCCCCAGCACTGTGCGAGTCGACAAGATTTACACGTTGTCCAGTTCACTGATCGTGAAGACATTCGGCCATGTGAACGAGGCGACGTTGGAACGGATACGCACACTGCTTGTCGACCTGACCAGGACGTGATTGGATGCGCACCCAACTCGCACGAGTGGCCCGGTTTGTTTCAAACGGTGGATGAATCCAGCGTTCAATATCCTCACATTCATCGCTCCCTGAGTGTGAAGGGCGGCCCGGGGGCACCGGCATTGCGATTTGCGCGAACGGAGATCAGCCGGTGCCTCTGGTTGGGCGTTAAACGATGGGCGAAATCCAGGCAGCGGATCTGCCGCTCACCCGATCAGCATGCCGGCATATCCAACGACTCTTGATTTGTCGGCAGTCGTATCGGCAGACGTCGCGTAGGCCGTGCGGTGCGTTTGGGAGAGCTGACCAAGGCATTTCAGAGTTTCGAGAACGATGACCGCCGGGAGGACTCCGCACATGCTGATCTGATTCGCATGCACGGTCTCGAACAGGAGGGCCGGGTCGAGCGACTCCATCGCTTTCAAAGCGATCTCGTCGAGGCGCCGGTTTTCTTCATCGGTCGCGAAATGATTCATGTCGCTGGAAATGATCAGCAGCGGCGGTGACGGCATGCCGGAAATGACGGCTGCCAGTTGCTGCCCGAAGCGGAGACAGCGGTCAAGGCTTCCCCCGCCGATGGTGATGCCGACCACGTTTGCTGACGGAGCCAGACGTGCGAGCAGCGGAAGTTCGACTTCGATCGAATGTTCCTGAGCATGTGCGGCGACGTCGAGTTCCAGACCGTCAATGCGCTCCGTCAGAAGTCGAGCGAATTCAGGATCGGAGGCCATGCTGATGCCGGGAAGCCGCCACGTTGAATGCGGTGCGACCGCCCACTCGACGCCCTGCCCTGTATGTTTCGGGCCGAGGATCAGGACCGTGTCGCGGATCCTGACTCGCTTCAGTGTCTGTCCGGCGATTCGACCGGAGAATCGCAGACCTGCATGGGGCACCATGATGGCAGGCCAGTCTTCTTTGACGGCTGGAATCTCACCGAGACAGTCGTCAACCATCTTCGCAAGTTCGGCGCTGTCAGCTGGATAGAACTTGCCCGCCATCGCTGCAGGGCGGACAGCGGGGCCCGGCTGAGGCAACGGAACGCTTGTGTGGCAGATCATTGCTGCACTTGACATCGCAGCGAAGCTGAGGATCTGAGCAGTAGCCGGAGTGTCGACTTTCGCTGCTGCAGAGGCCTTCGCGACAAGCTCCTCGGCAGCAGCGTCACGCTGAAAATGCCAGGCGAACCTGCCGGCTTGCGTTACCATGACAGCCCGGTGACCGGCGTCGATTCCCCTCAGGTCTGGAGATTCCACCGTGGCGTGCATCGCCGAATCCGTAAAGACGATGACATCGGCCGTCATGCCGTCGATCGCCGGAAGACTCACCCTGTTGCGCTCAAGCCATGATGCAGCGGTCTGCGTGAGCTCCAGCAGAGTCATCTGCAATGGAATTCCGCCGCGGACCTGTATCTTTGACAGCGTGACTGACTGATCAGGCTGTTGAAAAAGGTGTCTGGAACTCCCCGGCGTAACATCCTTTCCATGTTGTTCGACCGCCTCCAAAGTTCCAGACGCCTTCTTCAACAGGCCGAACGAAATGCGGATGGCGACGCCATCCACGGTTCCGTCAGACACACTTGCCGGAAAGCATTGCGGCACAGCGCCGTGAAGTTGAGCGATGATGTTGGCTCGGGCAAACCTGGCGAGGGCGTCGGCGTCGGTCTGGCTCGTCTGCGACGGAGTGGAAGGGCTGCCGGATGCACCGAAAGCAGAATCCTGACGAGGAGCTTCGGGGCACAATTTCGCATCGAACGTTCCGTCGATCAGGAGTCCTTCGAATCGTAGTAACTGAGACTCCTGCTGCTGCCATGCATCGTCTGGTAAACCTGCTTTGCGGCAGACGTGATTCAAGAATGTCCGCGAATCCCAGCCGTGTTCCACCGGTACATCCGGCAGCAGCAGCCCGGATCGCCTGCCCTGCACGATCTTCAGGCCGTGTTTCCCGACTTCGACGCAGTCCACTCGGTCTTCACTCATCGCACTCACCGGCTGAAAATTGAACAACAGGCTGACACTCAATGTCAGAAACGGCAGCTCGGTTGCTGAGACAGGAGGAAATCGCCGGTCGTCGATTGCCGTCCGTTGCCCCGAATGCGTCAACGCTGCGAGCAGGTTCATGGCCTGTCCGGACACTCCCACGCATCCCCGAAGTTGTTCGCCGCGTCTGAGCGTGACAAACACACCCGTGACAACCGTGTTTGCTGCACCGAGTAACTCAGGATCAGCAAGTCTCAGCGGTCGTCCTCCGACGGTTGCGGCAACAATTTCACACGCCGCCTGATGAATGGCCCGTTTCTGGTTTTCATTCAGTGACGGACTCTCAGTTGTCGCCTGCATGTTGTCGGATTCCTTTGAGGTTGTCAGGCGGACGCCGGGAACTGAATCACCGCAGCCACCCTCGCCAGACGGTGGGCGATCGGGGATTTCCCGCTGTCTGGCGACGGTGGCGACGGGTGTGTATTCGCTGATTCGAATCGGGACTCGTTTTTGCCCCCAGTTCCCCGGCGATTCATCAAAGTGCCCTGGAATGTGCGTCCCGCACGCTCCGCAGTGATTTCCCCGGAGGTGGTAGATTCCCAGCTGATGCCAGTTTCGCTCGATGAGCATCTCGCCGCATTCTGGACACCAGGTGCTCTGATTGCGGACATCGTGTACGTTGCCGATGTACGCAAACCGCACACCCTGATCGATCGCGATCTGTCGGGCCATGATCAGGGTTTCATGAGGCGTGTTCGGGCGATCGGTCATCCGAAAATCGGGATGGAACGCCGTGAAGTGGACGGGGACATCGGCTCCCACTGCTTTCAGGATCCAGTCGCACATGCGGCGAAACTCGTCGGGAGAATCGTTCGCGTCGGGAATCACCAGATTTGTGATTTCAAACCAGACATCGCTCTCGTGCTTCAACCAGCGCAATGTGTCCAGCACGGGCTGCAGGTGCGAATAAGTAATCCGGTAATAGAAGTCTTCCGTGAACGCTTTCAAGTCCACGTTTGCGGCATCCATTGCATGAAAGAAGGCGGGACGAGCTTCCGGAGTAATGTATCCCGCCGTAACCGCGACTGTCTTGATGCCCTGTTCACGACACGCTTTCGCGGTGTCGATCGCATATTCCGCCCAGATGACTGGATCGTTGTAGGTGAATGCCACGCTGCGACAACCAGTCGACTTCGCGGCAGCAGCAATCATGTCGGGCATTGCGAGTTCACTGAGCCGTTCGACTTCGCGTGATTTTGAAATGTCCCAGTTCTGACAGAACTTGCATCCCAGGTTGCAGCCTGCCGTTCCGAAAGAAAGCACGGGAGTGCCTGGGTAGAAGTGGTTGAGTGGTTTTTTTTCGATCGGGTCAATGCAGAACCCGGTGCTCTTGCCGTAGGTCGTCAGTCGCATTTCGCCGCTGACGTTTTCCCGGACAAAACAGAAGCCGCGATCTCCTGGTTTCAGACTGCATTCCCTGGGGCACAGGTCACACACGATGCGTCCCGGCTCTTCGGTCTCGTGCCACCATCCGCCAGCCGAACTGCCGGTGGAATGCGATTCTGATTTCGGTGGGTCGGTGACAATTCGCAATTTCAAGCTCCGACGGATGTCATCGCAATTGATCGTTCATGCAGATGCCGTTCACTGATGATTACATGAAACTGGAGTTTACACTGAAAAAGCATGTGAAGAACACGAAGGAATGGCTTTCCTGGTTCGAGGTCGCCGCTGCATCCTTGGCGAGTCGCCCTGAATCCGTCACGCTGCGGTGGGTTGATATGCATTGTCTGCGACTTTCAGGGGGCCACCTGCTCATGAGAAACGTAATTCGCGCAGCACTGATGCTGAGTCTGTGGCTGACCGGCGCCGGCAGCCCGGATCGTGCCGCTGCTCAGGAGATTCAGCAGTGGGAAAGCTACATCCGGCTGCATTATACCAAGCACGAGTACATGATCCCGATGCGTGACGGCGTAAAGCTCATGACGTCGGTCTTCGTGCCGAACGATCTGACCACGACGTATCCGATGCTGATGAAGCGGACTCCGTATAACGTCGGGCCGTACGGTGAGGACAAGTACCCGTCAAGGCTCGGCCCGAGCGAACTGTTCATCAAAGCCGGTTACATCTTCGTGAATCAGGACGTCCGCGGGCGGTTCGCTTCGGAGGGAGAGTTCCGACAAGTCACACCGCACCTGTCGAGCAAGACGAGGCCAACCGATGTTGATGAAAGTTCAGACACCTGGGACACGATCGAGTGGCTGCTGAAAAATGTGCCGAATCACAACGGGCGAGTCGGAATGCACGGCATCTCATATCCCGGCTTCTACGCATCGGCCGGGATGATCGATGCTCATCCGGCGCTGATCGCGGTCTCTCCGCAGGCTCCGGTCGGCGATTGGTACTTCGACGACTTTCTGCATCACGGTTCATTCTTTCTGGCGCACGCCTTCAAGTGGCTGACGGGCAATGCGACCGAGCGGCTCACACCGACAACCGAGCCGGCGAAGCCCTTTGTCTACCCGACGCCCGACGGCTACAAGATGTTCCTCGAAGCCGGTTCAGTCGAAAACATTGACTCGTTGTACCTCAAGGGAACGATCCCGTTCTGGAAGGACATGATGCAGCATCCGAACCGCGACGAGTTCTGGCAGCAGCGGGCTCTGATCCCGCATCTGAAGAACGTCGCGCCGGCCGTCATGACTGTCACGGGCTGGTACGATGCGGAAGATCTTTACGGTTCATTCAAGACGTACGACTCCGTGGAACAGCAGAACCCGCAGGTCCACAATGTTCTGGTCGTCGGTCCGTGGCATCACGGTGGCTGGGCCTCAACGGATGGCGACAAGCTCGGCAACGTCACGTTCGGATCGAAGACCGGCGCGTTTTATCGGGCTGAGATTGAACTGCCTTTCTTCGAGAAGTATCTCAAGGACAAAGAACTCCCGGCACTCGCCGAGGCGACCGTGTTCGAGACAGGGTCCAACTCCTGGCGAACTTTCGACCACTGGCCACCGAAGAAGACCGAGTCGAAGCAACTTTATCTGCACGAGGGTGGCAAACTCGATTGGTCGCCCCCCGAACGTGGAGGACGCGTCTCGCGTCCGATTCAACCCGAGGCTGGCAGCGTTGACCACGAGGCATTTGACGAGTTCCTCAGCGATCCGAATAAACCAGTTCCGTACAGCGAGACCATCACTCCCAGGATGACAATCGAGTACATGGTCGATGACCAGCGCTTTGCGTCGCGCCGGCCGGACGTGCTGACGTATCAGACCGACGTCTTCACGGAGGACACTGTGCTGGCCGGGCCGCTCGAAGCAGATTTGTGGGTCTCTACCACCGGAACTGATGCCGACTGGGTGGTAAAGCTGATCGACGTCCGCCCGGATGCCCCGGAATCAACGCCGCTCGCCGGATACCAGATGCTGATCCGCAGCGAAGTCATCCGCGGCCGGTTCCGCAACGATTATGCGAAGCCGGAACCCTTCATTCCCGGCGAGCCGACGCGCGTCCGTTTTGAACTGCTCGACGTGCTGCACCGCTTTCAGAAGGGACAGGCAATAGAGTGCCGTTAGGTGAAAAATGGTGTTTGACTTTC
>JANNGQ010000621.1:0-7722 GCA_031403975.1 Planctomycetota bacterium | reverse complement strand
GGTGCCGGTGAAGCCGCTGCGATGGGCAGCAGTATGATGGGAGCTTCCGGAATGGCCGCACCAACGAGTGCCGGTGATTTCGGCTCGATGATGGGCGGAGGCGGCCCGGGAGCAAACTTGGGAATGGGTGGCTCCGGAATGGCAATGAGCCTTGGCGGCAGCGCCGGAATGGTATCTGCATTTGATAGTTCAGGGATGCCCGGAATGGGAATGGCCGCTGATTCAGCAATGTCCGGAATGGGAATGATGGGTGGCGAGGCTTCCGGCGGCGGCACGCCGGTCGGCGGCGATTGGCCGGCCATACTGTTCAGCGAATCCGGTCCGGCGCTGAATCCCCATTCATTCTCGCTGACGGCGGAGCAGTTCGCGAACGTCGAGGCGATTCTGAAATCGAGTCATGAACGATACGTCAAGGAGGAAGCCCTGCATTCGTCGGCCATCCTTGATGAGTCTGGTGCCCCGAGCACCCAGATCCAGCCGTTTCCTGCAGAACTGATGATCATTGAGAATGAACTGTGGACGCAACTCGACGATCTCCTTCCCGTTGAACTGCAGAAACAAATGCGGGACCGCCTGGAATTGTTTGAAGGTAGTGCACAGACGTCCCGCCAAACGACTGTCCCATCGGCAGCTATGGGCGGAACTATGGGAATCGGTAGCCCGGGAATGAGTTCAGGAGCCATGAGCGGTAACGCTCAGGCTTCCAACGATCTAAGTCTCCCGGGCGTCCTTGGATGGCCCCAAACGAGCCTTCCGTTACAAGTCTCGATTCAGCGAAATGGACGATGGTACGACTGGTCGGTGACACGCGACGGATCCAGCCGACGGATCGGAAGTCGGACACCCGATCTTCCGCCGACCTTGCGGCGTTTCAGTCAAGTCTCTGCAGTCGGTGCAAAATTTCTCGAAGTGAAATCCGCATTTCGAGCCAGGGACTGGCGCGCTCTGGCAAGGGAGTTCACTCACAAGGGCCGCTGTCGGCTCTCCCTTGTGGCAATGCGCCAGCTTGAGGCGACGGAGTCCGCTTTGAACCGAGGGCCTGAAACCAGGAAGACTGAACAACAACAGAGAGTATTCGCCGAGGAGATTGCAAAGTACGCCCCTGAACTCAAGGCAATGGAATCCTACTCAGAGGAGAATGGATCGAACACTCAGATAAACGAATTGATCAAGGCCGCAAGCGCAGAACAATCACCGGACATTGACCGCCTGACGGATAAACTGTCGGCGCTGCTGCCCGAAGACATCAGCACGGGGTGGATCATTCATTTGATGATTCTACAGGATGTCAATCAGTCATGGATGTTTGAGCTGGCCGATCGACAGCTCATGAACTGTGTTGAAGCTGAATCGAGTGCAAGCGGAGATGTGGTAAGTCCTGCGGGCGACTCCATTCCGATCAGGCTCGTCAAGACTGACGGCAAATGGAAGATTGATGGAATTCTGAGTCCGATTTCCGAAATCGTTCGACCGGTCCCATCAGGCAGCGTCCCCGATGAAAGCGCGCAGCCGGCACCGGAGACACCACCAGTAACGGGAGAGACGCCGGAGCCAGCGGCTCCGCAAGTCGATGGTGGATTGCCAGTGCCAGTAAACCCGTGATGTCGAATCGCAGAACTCGCTCGGCCCGGATGGGCAACGACGTGAAGCGTTCCAAACAGTGAAATCTGTCACGCTGGAAGGTTTTTACGCTGAAGGCGTTGCATTCCAAAGCCTGGGGTCAGCGAGAAGGCGCAGCCGTCGAGCGCCACCCCAGGTTGGCAATCCCCAATCGTAGGATTACGCTGAAATCGTTGCACAAAGGATCCATTGTGGAACACTTTCAGTGTTCAAATCCCGTGTCCCGCGTTTCCTGGGGTGGCGCATTCGCTGTCGCGAATTGCTGACCCCAGGCTGTGGAGTGGAACGCTTTCAGCGTAGAATTCTGCGCAGTCGTTTCCGTATCGAAAGTCCTCCACGGCGTTGCCTGATGCGGCCAACCTACGTGAACGACGGCAATTCGCTGTATTCCGGGAATTGCCAGTCGGGAAGTCCTCATCCGACTGCGAATCGCAGGGCAGCCGAGCGTATGATTCCAGGAACGCCACTTTCCAGATCAGGGCGAAAAAGACTATTTTTCGCAAAGATTGTTCCGGGACTCGGGATGCCGGCAACATCTGATCGCCGCACACTGTCGGGATGACGCCGATGCCAGCCAGTCGAATTCTCAGATTGACGAGCCTGTTGAGCCTTGTATTCGCCGTACTCGCCGCAGGACAGATGTCCGTTGCGTGCGCTCAGGACAAGAATGCAGATGCGTTTCGGTTTCCTGCATTCGGCAACACCGCAGAGTCAAACGTGGACATTGAGCTGACGGCGATCCTGAAGCCAGCCAATGAAGACACATGTGAGCTACAGGTCACAGTGACACTTCCGGACGGGTACTACATCTATTCCATGGATAAGTCGTTTGGAGCCGCAACGTCGATTGAACTGACGGAACTCGGCGGCCTCGTAGCATCCGGGGACTGGAAATCCGACCACGAACCCAAGGTCGTGGCCGATGCAGTGCTGGAGCAGACCGTTGAGAAATTCTTTGACTCAGTCACCTGGTCGACGACGCTGAAGGGACCGCTCACTGCCGATACTCAGATCAAAGGCAAACTCTCTGGTCAGTACTGCGGCTCAGGAGAAAACGGCGTTCCGGGTGAATGCCGACCGGTGTATGACCGGGAGTTCGTCGCGAAGCTGCAGGGGGCGATTCCTGAACTGACTGGAGCGAACCGCAGTGTTGATCCGGTTACTGCGGTGACGAACAGAAGTTCCTCAACCATCGTGCCAAAAATCGGATACGGTAAGTCCGCGCCCGTAGGCCTTATCCGTTTTGACGTCGGCCTTGCACCCGAGTCACCGGTGATCGGGCAGGAAGTCACCCTGACGATCAATGCATCAATTCAGCACCCTTGGCACACTTTTGCGGTGGATCAAAGCTCCGAGGAGAATGGTGTTCCCACGACCATCGATATCTTGGCAGTCAACGGGTTAGAGCCGATCGGTGACTTGCCTGTTGCGATGAACCCGGTCGTGGAAGAACCTGGACCAAACAACTCAACATTGCGAGTTCATTACGGAGAAGTTGCGTGGCAGCGAAAATTCATTGTGACCGGAAATGACGTCACACTGCAGGGCGAGATTGCATTTCAGCTGTGCAACGACAAGGTGTGCCTTCTATTGACAAAGGCTCCCTTCGAGCTGGCACTCACGGCTGTCGCCGAAGCCATGTCGCCCAGTTCCGTGCATCGGGAGATTTCTCCTGAACAGACAGCGGCGGGCACAGTCGCTGGCCCTGGAGAATACGGGGACAAGGGGCTGTTCGCCTTAATCATCGGGGCCATCGGGGGTGGATTCCTGGCACTGTTGACTCCGTGCGTTTATCCCATGCTTCCCGTGACTGTGGCATTTTTTCTGAAGCAGGAAGAAAAGAAAAAGGGCAGTTCATTCAAGCTCGCCATTGTTTACTCGCTCAGCATCATCGCCGCGTTTACGATTTTCGGGGTCGGTCTCTCGGCGGTCTACGGTGCGTCGACCGCCAACACGGTTGCCAACAATCCGTGGCTGAACCTGATCTTTGCAGCGATCTTCATGGCGTTCGCGCTGATGTTCTTTGGGGTCTTCGAGGTCCGTGTTCCGTCGTGGCTGCTGACGTGGACGGCCAGGCGGGAATCGGCAGGCGGTCTTGTGGGTGTGGTCTTCATGGCCCTGACTTTTACCCTTGTTTCCTTCACCTGCACGTTTGCGATTGTCGGGCAGATCGCCATCGCGGCTCAGGACGGGAATCTGGTCCATTCTCTGATTGGTATGCTCGCGTTTTCTACGACGTTCGCGTTGCCGTTTTTCGTGTTGGCGATGTTTCCTTCGATGCTCGGACGTCTTCCGAGAAGCGGCGGCTGGATGAACCGGGTCAAGGTCACGATCGGGCTTCTGGAACTGGCGATGGTCCTGAAGTTTCTGAGCGTCGCCGATATCGGCTTCAGCAACAACGGGCTGCCCATCTACCTCGACCGGGCCAGCTTCCTGATCGGCTGGATGGCTATTGCGGGTGTGACCGCCATGTACCTGCTGGGAATGTTCCGCATGGCGCACGACGCGCCGATGTCCAGTGTGCCGGTGATTCAGGTTTTGTTTGCCATCGGCTTCGTTGGGATTACGGGATACATCGGCGCAGGCGTTTTTGCACCAACAGAGCCGACAGGTTGGGTCTGGGGACAGATCGTGTCCCTGGCACCGCCCGACTTTCAGGTCGGAGCATCGGAGTCACGGGGCGGACCAGCGTCCAGTCGCGGAGTTGCCATCAGGCAGGATGACGCTCTGGGTGTGGTCGTGGAACATCACGGACTCGCGTTCGGACTGGATTTTGAACGAGCCGTCCGCGAGTCAAGCCGATCGGACCTTCCTCTGTTTATCGACTTCACGGGCGTCAACTGCGCCAATTGCAGGTACATGGAGCGGGACGTGCTTTCGCAACCGGCAATGATCGGGCTGTTCGGAAAGATGATCCGGGCACAGCTCTACACGGATGTCATGCCGGGAATTGATGATCCATCCGAACGGGATCGGCTGCTCAAGTTCAATCGCATGCTGCAGGAGCAGTGGTTCAAAGACTCAGCTCTGCCAGGTTATGCCGTTGTATCGTCCGATGGAAAGACGGCTCTTTCCACATTCATTGGCTACGATTCCTCTGGCGGCGAGAAATTCCTCGAGTTCCTAACCGCGGGCATGAGCGAATGGGAGCGGCTAAGGAAGACGGCCGTCGCCACCAGTGAATCGGGCGGAACGACACTGTCCGCAAGCAATTAGCACTGGTCCCGGAACAACACCGCGTTTCGATCGGTCCGGAACGGAGTATCCATCGAACGGGTTGTGATCAGAGTGTTCACGGTTGGCAGAATGATGCGGGCAGAACAATGAAGTGAGATTCTCGAACCAATTCCTCACGTGTTTCATCATTCTGCCCGCATCATTCTGCTATGTACAATTCCATGTTCCGCGGCGATTCGGGCATTGCCGATGCTGCGAAAACGAGGATTGAATCCCGAAATCGACTGGCGCACAAGCCGGTAAACCACCGGGGCGGGCCCGGTGGCGATTGTTTTACTCGTTCCTGACTCCCGACTCCTGTCTCATGAAAATCGAACACCTGGCCTTCAACGTGACCGATCCGCTCAACATGGCTCGCTGGTATGTCGAGCATCTCGGGTTGAAGATCAAGCGGAGGATCGTCGAGGCTCCGTTTGCTCACTTTCTGGCGGATGACAGCGGGACGGTGATGCTCGAGATTTACGGCAACGCGGACGCGGCGAGGCTCGACTTTCCGACGGTACAACCGCCCGCACTCCATCTGGCATTTCTGTCGACGGATCTTGCGGCCGACGTGAAACGACTGGTCACGGCCGGAGCCACGGTCGTCGCCGATGTGCACACGCTGCCCACGGGAGACACATTCGCCATGCTGCGCGATCCCTGGGGACTGCCGCTGCAGCTGGTCAAGCGGCTGTCGCCGATGATCTGACAGGCGGACAGATTCTGAGCGTTCAACAGAGATACGAAGAAACAATCATGCCCGCTGTCAACCGACGTGAGAAACTGGAAGCCATGCTGCAGGCTGCACCGAACGACCAGATGCTGCGGTACATGCTGGCTTTGGAACTCGAGAAAGAGTCGGCCAATGAACGCAGTCTGAGTTACCTGACGAGCCTGATGGAGGATACTCCGCCCTATGTTCCTGCGTTCCTGATGGCCGGGCAGCAACTCGCGAAACTGGGCCGCTGTGACGATGCCAAGGCGACCTATCGATCGGGCATCAGTCACGCTGAGCAACAGGGCAATGCACACGCAGCCGGTGAGATGGCCGGATTCCTGGCAGAGATGGGATAGAATCGCATTGCGGATTGTAGGTCCTTTCTGCCGGAAAGGACTTTCGCCGCAGGCGAACCTGAGCGTACTCCGCGTGCCAAACTCGGCCCGAAATCGGGTTGCCAGATTGCATGCAATGCGCGCTCGTTCGGCTTCGCCGAAAATCCTGCCCGGCCGGCAGGACCTACGAAACGCGAAAATCCTGCCCGGCAGGCAGGATCTACTGAACAGGATCAACTCAGATCCAGCATGCCTTTGCTGTCGCCCAGACTGTCGAGTCCGGCACCCATCCTGTCGGCCATCGACAGGAACAGATTGTTGAGCGGCGTTTCGTTCGGATGAATGACGTATCGCCCGCTGTTGATGGTACCGCCGCCGCGGCCGGCGAGAATGATCGGGAGGTCGTCGTGACTATGGCGGTTGCCGTCTGAAATCGCGCTGCCATACAGGACCATGCTGTTGTGCAGCAGATTGGAATCTCCCTCAGTTGTGCTCTTCAGCTTCTGCAGGAAGTAGGCGAAGCGTTCGACGAGGTACTTATCGATTTTCGCAATCTGTTCAATCTTATGCGCATCCTTTTCATGATGCGACATTTCATGGTGACCGTCACGAACGTCGATTTCCGGATACGTCCGATTGCTGCCGGCATCTGCAACCATCAATGTGGCCACTCGCGTCGAATCTGTCTGAAACGCCAGTACGAGGATATCGAACATGAGATTCATGTGTGCGGCGAGTTCGGGCGGCACGCCGTCCGGCAGATTCAGCTCCGGCACTTCCCTCGGCCCGCTGGCAGCCCGTGCGACCCGCTGTTCGATGTCGCGGACGCTCGAAAAGTACTCCTCCAGCTTTTTCCGGTCAGCACCGCTGGCAGACTGCTGCACACGGTTCGCGTCTTCGCTGACAAAATCGAGAATGCTCTTACGGTTGCGTCGTCGGCGTTCGATGTCTGCGGCTGTCAGAGGATTCCCGAACAATCGTTCGAACGCTTCCCGCGGATTGACTTCTTTGGAACAGGGAGTCGATGCCGTCTTCCATGAAATGTTGGATGAATACGCACAGCTGTAACCCGAATCACAGCTGCCGGCGTTGCGGCCTCGATCGATACCGAGTTCGATCGACGGCAGCCGAGTCTGGTCGCCGATCTTCTCGGCCACCGCCTGGTCGATGGACTGGCCGACTGTGATGTCGGCGCCCGACGTTTTCTTTGGCTGAGCCCCGGTCAGGTAGGCGCTGGCATTTCTGGCGTGGTCGCCTGCACCATCACCGTTGGCCCGGGCATGGTGCTGAGTCAGTCCGCCGAAGATCAGCAGGTCGTCTTTTATGGCCGCCAACGGCTCCAGAGTCGGCGACAGCTGAAAATCCTTTCCCTCGCCGTTTGGTTTCCATTGCTCCATGATAGCGCCGTTCGCAAAGAACAGACACGCCATGCGCACCGGTGCTGTCTGAACGGCTCCGGCAGCACCGGCGCTGGCAGGCTGCATGGATTCCAGAAGCGGCAATGCCAGCCCTGTTCCGATACCGCGAAGAACTGTTCGGCGATGAAGAAATTGGCGACTCATGAAGAATGCCTATTGGGGGGACTGTCGCAAGGCTTAAAGGCGGGAGTCAGGATCATCATAAAAACCCGATTTGCGACTTGATCTCAAGCCGCAGAGCGGCAACAGCTCGGTGCCGGAGGCGACAGCCTCCGGGTAAAAGCACATTGGAAGTTCAAGCTCCGGAGGAGCGAAAGTAGGGCCGCGCTGAGCCCGTACGCGACGGAGCCTTCGACCTGCGCGGCGATCTGGTCCGGATTCACCGCGTGGCCGCAGTCGAGCGCGAGCACCA
>JANNGQ010000620.1:0-2145 GCA_031403975.1 Planctomycetota bacterium | reverse complement strand
GACGCGAAGGAACAGCAGCTGTCGGATCTCAGGTTATCATCGACTGGAACTACAACGCCTGGGGAGGAAAGTATCCACCGTGGAATCTGGATGAACTGACGGCCGGTCGAATTGCCGCGACGCTTGGAATCAAATCCATCCGCCCGCACATGATCCTCGAAGGCGGAGCGATTGAAGGCAATGGTGACGGGACAATTCTGACGACAGACAGCTGTCTCCTGAATCCCAATCGCAATCCGGGAGTGACTCGTCAGAGCATCGCCGACACACTTTCGGTCTGGCTGCAGGCAACGAAAATCGTCTGGCTGCCAGGCCACGGAATCGTCGGCGACGACACGGACGGGCACATCGATCAGGTCGCCAGGTTCGTCGACAGAAGGCGAGTGCTTGTTGCGGCACCGTATCATCCCGACGCTCCGGAAGCTGCCGAACTGCGAGCCAACCGGAACGCCGTCGCCGAGGCTTGCAACAGTGCCGGCGAATCCCTGATACCCATTCCGCTGTTCATGCCGCTGCCAAAGTTTCAGGAGGAACACCGCCTGCCCGCGTGCTACTGCAATTATTGTCTTGTGAACGGTGCTGTCATCGTGCCGATCTTTGGTGACGATGCGGACGACGCAGCGATGCAGCTGCTTCAGGACTCCTACCCTGGCCGATCCGTGATTGGCATTGATGCGATCAATCTGGTCTGGGGCCTGGGTGCGTTTCATTGCATGACTCAACAGCAGCCGGCGGTGCCGGAGTGAATTGGAAACAAGCAGGTGCGGCCTGCCGGGCGGTAATTCCCTTCCGCAGTTGACGGTTTGGCCAACTGTGCTTTCGTTTTGACGGCACTGACGTCAGACTGAGGATCGTCTGAGATACAGGTGTCACATCTGGCGATTGGTCGCTTGGCTCAAGTCCTCGATGCCTGTGGAAGCCTGACGCTGGCACGCGGTGGCTGATGAGATGATTGAGGCCGCAAGTATGCTCACACTGTGGGACCATGACGCCCGACTTGGCCGACGCGAGTTTCTTCGTGTCGGCGGGCTTGGTCTGGGCGGACTGCAATTAACGTCGCTGCTGCTGCAGGGCAATGCCCGCGGGGCTGAAACAGGACATGCCGTGAAAGACATGTCGGTCATCTTTCTGTTTCTGCATGGCGGGCCGAGTCAGACCGAGACCTTTGATCCGAAGATGACAGCACCCGTGGGGATTCAGAGTGCCACGGGCGAACTGCAGACCTCGATACCCGGAGTCACATTCGGTGGCACGTTTCCGCGACTGGCTCAACTTGCCGACAAGCTGGCGATTGTACGTTCGTTTCAGACAGGCGACGGCAATCACGACATCAAGCCGATCGTCTGCCGACAGACAATGAATGCCAACATTGGATCACTGTACGCGCGAGTCGTCGGGGCCAATCACCCGCACAGCGGCATTCCGACGAATGTGGCACTCTTCCCGAAAGCCGTCGTCGAAGCGGCTCAGCCGGCCACCACCAGCTTCGGAGATTTCACGTCCGCCGGGACATTGGGAGGCGGCTATCGGCCCTTTGTTCCAGGAGCCCAGGGGGAGGCTCAGGAAAACATGCGGCTGCAGTTTGACCGAAACCGACTCGACGACCGGCGAGCGCTGCTGAGCCGGATCGACACGATTCGCCGCAACGTTGATCAGTCCGGAGCAATCTCAGGGCTGGATCGGGTTCAGCAGCAGGCTTTCGACACGATTGTCGGAGGTGTGGCGGACGCATTTGATCTTTCGAAGGAGTCGGCTGAGACGATTCGTCGCTACGATACGGCCCCGCTGCTCGCGCCCGATGCCATCAATAAACGGTGGAACAATCACCAGAACTATGTCGACAACGTTCAGAGCCTCGGCAAGCTGCTGCTGCTGGCCCGGCGATTGTGCGAATCCGGATGCGGTTTTGTGACAGTGACGACGAACTTCGTCTGGGATATGCATTCCGATGTGAACAACGCCGGAGTGGAAGAGGGCATGCGGTACATGGGCATGCCGCTGGACTACGCCTTGTCGGCCTTTGTCGAAGATTTGTACCAACGCGGCCTGGACAAGAAGATCATGCTTGTCGCCTGCGGCGAAATGGGCCGTACCCCACAAATCAACTCCAACGGCGGCCGCGATCACTGGGGATCTCTGGCCCCG
>JANNGQ010000619.1:0-3397 GCA_031403975.1 Planctomycetota bacterium | reverse complement strand
GTTGCGTTTGTTGAGGACAATGATTACGCCGGAATCAACATCACACCAGTTGCCGGACTCGTCACAACGGAAGCTGGCGGAACGGCTTCATTCACTGTTGTCCTGACGGCTCAGCCGATCATTGCCATCTCGATTTTCGTCAGAAGCAGCGATGTCTCTGAAGGCGTCATCAGTGCGTCAACTCTGACGTTCTCGCCATCAAACTGGAACGTGCCGCAGACGATCACAATTACAGGTGTCGATGATGCCATTCACGACGGGGATGCAGATTACTCCATAATCACGTTGCCGATTTTCACCAATGATTCTTCGTTTAACGGAATCAATCCGCCGGATGTTTCCGTCCGTAACCTCGACGATGATCCGCCGGCACTTACGCTGACAGTGTCTGGATCGTCGTTGTCAGAATCCGGTTCACCGGGAACCATCACAGGAACCGTCACTCTCAACTATCTGGCCGACAACCCACTCGTTGTGACTCTGAGCACCAGTGATTCGTCTGAAGCCACAGTTCCGGTTTCAGTCACGATTCCGGGAGACGCCGTGTCCGCAACGTTTACGATCAGCGTCGCCGACGATGTACTCGTCGACGGGCTCCAGCTGGTCAGCATTGCAGCCTCCGCAGATGGGCACCAGTCTGCCGATGTTTCACTGAGCGTCCTGGACGACGACGTTGCCGGATTCTCTGTGTCTGCCACGTCATTGAACGTTAACGAATCCGGAACGTCCGCAATCTTTGATGTCGCGCTGACGGCAGCTCCGCTGACCGACGTGGTCCTGACCGTCAATACAAATGATGTGGGAGAAACCAGCGTCGCTCCACAGACACTGACCTTTACGACAGCCAACTGGAACGTGCCGCAAACCGTCACGGTGACCGGAGTCGACGACGATGTCGATGACGACAACCAGACGTCCGTCATTACGGTTTCCGTTCTGGACGATTCGAGCAACGATGCCTTTGACGCGCTGGCGGACAAAACGGTGATTGTGGCCACAATCGATAACGATACAGCCGGAACGACGGTCTCCCCTTCGACAGGCCTGCTGGTCGTTGAAGGAGGACAGACAGACTCGGTGGATATTGCCCTGAACACACAGCCAACTGCTGACGTGACCATTGACGTCGTGAACTCAACGACCGACCAGGTGACGTTTTCGACCTATCAGCTGGTCTTCACGCCTCAGAACTGGAACGTTCCACAGACCGTCGTTATTACAGCAATCGACAATTTCGTGGCTGAAGGCGGATTCGGGATCGCTGTACTGCCGCAGCCTGCCGTCAGTGCTGATCCAAAGTACGATGGACTTCGCTCGACGGGGTCAAACGGTTCCATCATCGACGATGACTTTGTAGGCGTCACCGTCACCGATGCGTCTCGCTACACCAGTGAATCCGGCCAGACGGCGACATTCACGGTCGTCCTTCGCAGCGAACCGACAGGGACTGTGGAAATCCCGATCGCCAGCAATGATTCCACTGAAGGCGTCACCAATGTGTCGTCGCTGATCTTTACGGCTTCCGACTGGAACGTTCCGCAGACAGTGACCATTACCGGAGTTGACGATGCCATTGTCGATGGCGATCCGCTCTATGACATCAGCGTCGGGCCGATTGGTGGCACCAGCGACTATGCCGGCACTGATCCGTATGACACGGGGCTTCGGAACCTGGACAACGATGTACTGACTCTGTCGCTGACGCTCGGTTCCGAAAGCATTTCCGAAGCCGGTGGCAGCACCACAGCAACGCTCAGTCGCAATGACGGTGATCTCAGCCAGCCGCTGACTGTCAGCCTGTCGTCTTCCGACACAAGCGAAGCCACTTTGCCCGCAACCGTCACGATTCCTGCTGGTCAGGCGTCGGCGACGTTTGTTGTGAGCGGTGTTGATGACTCCATTGTGGATGGCCCGCAGTCCGTGTCCATTTCTGCGACGGCATTCAGTTTCATCGGAGCCACCACCTCGCTCACTGTCACCGACAACGATATCCCAAATGCTGCACCCGTGATTACCTCACTGAGCAACTCGTCTCAGACGACGACCCGAAGGCTTCCCGGCGAGACGATTACCATAGGTGCCAACTTCACCGATCTGAATCCGGCGGATGTTCATTCGGCAACCATCAGCTGGGGTGATGGGGCAACGACCTCAGGTGCAGTGAGCGAATTGAATGGTGCTGGTTCTGTCTCTGGCAGCAAATCTTACCAGCAGCCTGGCGTCTACATCATCACAGTGACTCTGAATGATGGAGCGGGTGGCGTTACCGACCGTTCAACGGCCGCTGCAGTGACGGGTGCAAAACTCGTCAACGGAGTGCTGATCGTTGTCGGCACGAATCTGAATGACCAGGTTTCCATCAACATTCAGGGAAAATCGACGCTCCGCGTGCAGGCCAACTTCCTGCCGGGCAAAGGTCGAGCTGATTTCAGCCTCGCCAGCGTCACACGTGTCGAAGTCTGGCTGAATGCCGGAAATGACAGCGCTTCCGTTTCCGGAGGTGTCAAGGTTCCTGTGGCCGTGGTCGGAGGATCCGGATTCGATTCTGTCAGCGGGTCAGCCGTCCTGCTTGACAGCACAGTCGCGGAGGGCCGGATTTCGAACCAGTCGATACCGCTTTCTGTTCCACGGCTGCCCGCGTCATCCATTGACAGCGTTTTCGCCAGCTTGATCGACTCCAATCGCGATCACTGGTACTGGAGCGTTTAGGAAGCGAACCGCGAGACGGGACATTTTTCAACCCCGCCAGAGGGCCAGTTCTCACTGCAGCACGTTTCGACTTCTCAAACACGGACGTGTTACAAAGGCGTATCGATCGCGATCCTTCAGGCCGTCCTTGTTGTGGTGGCCAACACATTCTTTCGCCGTCGCCATGCCACTCCCCCGGCAATGGCAGCAGTGAGGCTCCAAGGCAGCATTGTTGCAGGTTCAGGGACAGCCGCGGCACTCGATATCGTCAAGTCGACTGAGCCGAACGACAAAATGTCGGGGTCAAGCACCGTGAGATTCTCAAATGTAACGTTTCCATCGAACCCGGCGCCAAGGATATCGGCCGTAATCGTTGCAGTGGACCCTGCGGCACCGACCGCCGTCAACTCAAACGTGGCAATTCGAACTGTATACGGTGGCCCCGTCAATGGAAGTGTTGGAAATACGGGGGGACCCAACAGGTTCGTGATTCCAACGGCTTTTGCAATTTCAACGCCGGTTCCGGAAGACGGTGGATTTGTGTCAAAAGCTTCAATCCAACCCGGGTTTCCGGTAATTGTTCCAGCGGTCAAAATAATGCTGCCGGACGATCGCACCAGTCGACCACCACCCGACAACAATCCCTCTGTGACCAACGGACCATTCACGTCCGTGTCACCTATCAACAGATCTACATACACGGAGTCAC
>JANNGQ010000618.1:0-2529 GCA_031403975.1 Planctomycetota bacterium | reverse complement strand
GGCAGCATCAGCAGCTCATAAATGTCAAACGCAAAGCCGATTGCTGCGATCGTGCAGACGAGCCATTGAACACTGGTCAGACGTGGAGCAGGGATTACGGACATCAGTGGGAGGTGCCTTGTTGGATTTCTTTCAGTGAGGTCACTGGCGTCGGAACTGCAGCCGAAGTCGTGAGACGTCGGAGTCATCGGGCCACTTCCGAATTCTCACGAATCCGGCTACACAAATCCTTCTCGGCGTTGAGCGGCGGGCCAACCGTGGCTCGGGACATGTGTGCGCCAGCTGCAGAATCGCCGGCGCATCCGAAAATCGTAACGACGTCGGTTCCGCAGATCCAACGATGTCCGAAGGGCTGTACGCAGCCGTGTCTTCGATTCGGAATCATCCGAACGGGGTCGCGGGGAGTTGATCGATTGAAACAATCGCTCTGTGTCTCGATCATTCCCCTATGCCGGTAATCTGGCGATTGCTGTTTCGTTCCCGTCAACCCGAGACTTCGATGAATTCACCTGTGTCTGCAGACAACGGTCATTCCGGCGTTCCTTCCCCCTCTGCGTCCCACAGGTCCGATCATGCGCACCATCAGTCGTTCTGGCTGTGGGTGCTGTGCCTGACTGGCGTCGATTACTTCAGCACTCTTGCGTATCAGCCGTCGATTGCCATGAAGAGCGCCGGACGGCTGGCTCCGATTGCGACCATCATGCTGGTGCTGGCGACGCTGTTCGGGGCCGTGCCGATTTATTGTCGAGTCGCCCGATCGTCGCCTCACGGCCAGGGTTCGATTGCCATGCTGCAGCGACTGGTACACGGCTGGACCGGAAAATTCCTCGTCCTGACACTGCTGGGGTTCGCCGCCACCGACTTTGTGATCACGATCACGATGTCCGCGGCCGATGCGGCCAAGCACCTGATTGAGAATCCTCTTTTTCAGCATTTGCCGAAGTGGATGCACAGTCAGATCGGGATCACTTTGGGGATGATCACTCTGCTCGGGGCACTGTTCCTGAAAGGTGTCCGGGAGGTCATCGGCGTGGCTGTGGTGATCGTCGCGATCTATCTGGTCATGAACGTGATCGTGATCAGCGGCGGGCTGGCGACGTTGGCTCGGGAGCCGCAGCTGGTTTCCAGCTGGTGGCAGAAGCTCAGTAAGGGCGATGTCGGGATTGTTGCTGAATCGCATGCGACGGAATCTGACACAGAACCGTCTGAGTCTGCCGAAGCCACCACTGACGAGACTGCCGCAGCTGCACCGATTGAATCCGCGGCACCGCTCGGACCACTCACATGGTACGGCGGATTGTTCATGAGCGCTCTGCTGTTTCCCAAGTTGGCACTGGGGCTGAGCGGTTTCGAAACCGGCGTCGCCGTGATGCCTCAGATCAAGGGGTATTCCACCGATACCGAAAGCAGTCCCGAGGGCCGGATCCGCCGGACACAGAAGCTGCTGCTGCTGTCGGCGCTGATCATGTCGGTGATGCTGATTGGTTCATCGATCGTGGTCACGATGCTGATTCCGCTGGACGTTGTCATCCACGGCGCGGCTTATGAACGAGCGCTGGCCTACCTGGCTCATGCGGAAGGAGGTCGTAAACTGTGGCCGTTCTTCGGCGAGACGTTCGGGACTCTGTATGACGCCAGCACGGTTGCAATTCTGTGCTTCGCGGGAGCCAGTGCTCTGTCGGGTCTGCTGAATCTGATTCCCCGCTACCTGCCGCGATTCGGGATGGCCCCGGACTGGGTTGCTGCCACCAGGCCGCTGGTCTGCGTCATCATCGGCGTCTGTCTGGTGGTGACACTGCTGTTCCGGGCCAGTGTCAACGATCAGGGAGATGCGTATGCCACGGGGGTCATGATGCTGATCGTCAGCGCCTGCGTAGCCGTGTTGATTGAGCGCTATCGGTCAAACACCGGTTCCGCGATGCGCCGGATCCCGTGGGGGACAGTCGTGATCACATTCGTGTTTCTCTACACCGCGACGGACATCATGATCGAGAAATCCGACGGGCTGATTATCTCACTGTTTTTCATCGGAGCGATTATGGGAGTCTCACTGATCTCACGCGTTGTCCGCAGTGATGAGCTGCGGGTCGTGCGGTTTCAGTTTGCCAGCCATGATTCGAAGTTCCGGTGGAACACATTGCAGCATCTGGAAATCCCCGTGCTCGCCCCGCACCGACCGGGCGGCCGGACTCTGGACGACAAGGAACGTGAGCTGCGGGTCTGGCATCATCTGGAGGATGAGATTCCGGTGGTGTTTGTCGAAGTGTCTCTCGGCGACACCAGCGACTTCTTTCAGGAACCGATGCTGGACATCCGGCATGAAGGTGGACGATACATCATCAAAGTCAGTCGCTGCACGTCCATCGCTCCGGCGCTCGCGGCCATGGCGCTGTCACTGAACGGCACGACGAAGCCCGTCGAGCTGCACTTCGGATGGTCCGATGAGAGTCCTCTGAAGATGAACCTCGGCTTCCTGCTGTTCGGCGAAGGCAACATCCCGTTCCTCGTGAAGGAACTGCTGCGCGAAGC
>JANNGQ010000617.1:0-3944 GCA_031403975.1 Planctomycetota bacterium | reverse complement strand
AACGTCACTTTGTTCTGCGATTCGACCCAGGCAGCGACATCCGTTGACGTACGGACGTCGTCTTCCAGCCAGCGATAGGGGTCGCCCACTTTCGTCCCGTGGAAATCATCGACCTGCTCGACAGTTTTCGTTTTCGGATACACGAGGTTCGTTTCCTGAGCATTCAGCGACGGAAGCAGGGCAGCAACGGCAGCAACGACCGTCAGCATTTTCAGGGTGAGATTCAGCATGTGATTTTCCGGGGACAGAATGGTGACTCCGGGTCCGGAGCGGAGCCTCGTCACAAGGAGTTTGAGCGCCTGAACCGATTGATAGCAGGCAATTTACTGTTGTCCAGCCGCTCCGCCGGCTGGGGTTCATCCTGGATTGATCGAGATTTGTAACATTCATCGCGATCATCGTCTGGCGCAGTCTGCCCGCCGACGGAGAGGCGGGCCAACCGTAGATATTGCGATCGAAGCCGAAGTAGCGCAAAAGGCCGTTGAACCACGGGCTACACGGGGTGGCGGATCGGATGATCTGTCTGTCGCGATTTTGTTTCTGTTCACACCGGTTACTACCGCCCGATGTCGCTCCAGCCGGAGGAGCCGCTGTACTACAGTAGGATGGACATTCCTGTCCGCCAGCACACAGTCGGACAGGAATGTCCAACCTACATGGGAACACTCCATTTTGTCCGCGGACTTCTCAACAAACGTCGCTGGAACAGTGTACCTCGTCGGCGCCGGCCCTGGTGATCCCGGATTGATTACAGTCCGAGGTGCAGCGTGCCTGGCGGAGGCCGATCTGGTGCTTTACGACGGGCTCGTCAATCCGCTGCTGCTGCGATTGACTCACGGTGCCTGTGAACGAACGGCGAGAGCTCGCCGGGACGGAGCGGCGATCGTGACTCAGAGTGAAATCAACACTCGGCTGATTGCGGAAGCCCGGGCCGGCAAAACCGTGGTGCGGCTCAAAGGCGGCGATCCCTACATTTTCGGGCGTGGGAGTGAGGAAGCAGCCGCTCTGCAGGAAGCCGGCATCCGGTTCGAAGTTGTTCCTGGAATCACTGCCGCAACGGGTGCCGGAGAGTACGCCGGGTTCTCGTTCACGCACCGGGATATTTCATCCGCGGTGGCATTCATCGCGGGACATGAAGATCCGACGCGCGATGTCACGCGACTGGATTATCGCGCACTCGCAGTGTTTCCCGGAACACTCGTGTTCTACATGGGACTCAGCCGCCTTGCCGAGATCTGCGGACGGCTGCAGGCCGCAGGCATGGCAGAGTCCACTCCGGCGGCGGTCGTCTGCCAGGCGTCGCTCGCAAGTCAGCAGGTTGTCGAGGGCACTCTCAGTTCGCTGCCCGTGCTGGCAATTGAACGTCAGCTGAAACCGCCGTCGCTGATCGTTGTCGGGCCGTGCGTAACTCAACGGGCACGGCTGTCGTGGTTCGAGCAATTGCCGTTGTTCGGAGTGTCGATCGGAGTGACGCGGCCCGATGACCAATCGGATGACATCGTCGACGGTATCGTCCGACTCGGCGCTGAGCCCGTGCTGATGCCGATGATCGAAGTCGGCCCCGTGGATGAATTACAGTCGATCGTGATCACCGGCGTGTTAAAACGACTGGCAGAGTTCGACTGGCTGGTGTTCACCAGTGTCAACGGCGTGTCGGAGTTCTTCCGGCATCTGAACGCCGCCGGACTCGATAGTCGCGCATTGCATCACTCGAAGATCGCGGTGATCGGATCGTCCACAGCAAAACGACTGCAGGACTTTGGTCTGATGGTTGATCTGATACCCACCCAATTCCGCGCGGAATCGCTGGCGGCGGATCTGGGGGAATCGGTGTCCGGAAAATCCGTTCTCTGGCTGCGAGCGAATCGCGGACGAGACGTTTTGCCGACAGTTCTGGCTAAAGCCGGCGCAACGTTCGAGCAATTGGTCGTTTATGAAAACCACGATGTGCCGTCGCTCAGTGCCGACGTCGTACAAAGACTGAAGTCCGAATCGCTGGACTGGATCGGACTCAGCAGTCCGTCGATCGCGCGGCGGTTTGCCGAGCTCGCTCGGGGCTCCGGCATCGGCCTGGAGACCCTGAGAACGAAACTCGCATCCATCAGTCCCGTGACGTCCACAGCGGCCCGAGAATGTGGACTGATGATCAGCGCTGAAGCGAAGGAGTTCACCTGGGACGGGATCGTGGAGGCGATCCGAACGGCCGAAGCATCGTAGCGTGGTCCCTGCCCCGCCATGAAGGATTCTTGTAGCCGGATTCGTGAGAATTCGGAGGTGACCCGCTGACTCCGAAGTCTCACGACTCCGGCTACAAACCAATTCGCGCATGTATCAATGCGCACTAATCCTTCAGCACAAACGTCACTTTCAGGTTGACGCGATAGTGGGTGATCTGGCCGTCCTTAATGTCAATTTTCTGGTCCTGGATCCAGGCACCGGTGACGCCTTCGAGCGTCTTGCACGCCCGAGCGAGGCCGACAGCGATCGCATCTTCGAAACTGGTCGCCGATGACGCGATGATCTCAGTGACCCGCGCGACGCTCGATCCCGTTGACTCCGTCACGACCCTGCTTTTTTTCTTCTTGTTTTTCATAGGAATTCGATATCTTGCGAAGGGTTGACTGCATGGGTCCGCGAAACAAATGTGGAACTGACAACGGCAATTCCAACGACCCATCAGAGTCGACGCAGATATCCCAGAATACTTGTATATCCCAGTATTCGCAATGCTCTGATGAGTGCGAATCCTTAGGAGGATTGCTTTCGCCTGCAGCGTTTCAGCGACAACCAAACAAAAATGCAGATAAATGCCATTCCTGCAGGGTTGACAAGCGCCTTTCGTCGAACGTCAGTCGCGTCGCGGCATACGCTTCCGTTTCGACAATCACGCCGCCGACACCATCCCAATGCAGCGTACAGCCGAGCAGTTCCCTCGCAACATCGAGGTGATGACGATTAAAGAACTCAAACTGGAGATGTGAGACTCTGGCGCCGGGCATGTCGTCCAACTCATAATCCCTGTGCCAGATTCCAACACACTCGTAGTCACCGTGGCCAGATCGTGGGACGGTTCGGAAAATGTCCGCGCTTTGACGAGCATGGCTACGAAAACTCTCAGATCTTTCCCGTTGACACTGCCGCCCGATCGGGAACACACAACAGGGCTTCGGCGAGCAGCGCGACAATCATTGCAACAAGAAATGTCCGCCAGACTTCGCTGGCCAGAGCCATCGCGCTGCCGGCCTGATCGTCGATGCGGATGTAGTCGAGTCCGTTCAGGACCTGCTCTAACGTTCCGTCGCTGAGCACCTCGACGTTGTCCTCAGCAGGTGGCCGGTTCAGCGCGAAAACGGCTTCCGGTGTTTCGTACAGTCCGCCGTTGATTGTGCGCTGAGACAGCAGTACTTGATCGGATGAATCATCCAGCGGCTTCCAGCTGTCGGCGATTCCGGCGTTCAGTGAACCGCAGTCAAACTGACGTGCCTCGCCCAGAGCGGCAGCACCTCGAGCCACAGCGCGCTGGATCATGACGTAAAACGTGATGCCGTTGCTGACGAAGTTGGAATGTGAAGTGTTCGGCAGAGTACTGCAGAACCAGGCAGCGCCCTGATCGGTGGTCGCCCGCAACAGAAGCGGCGGTCCCTGTTCCAGCTGCGCCAGTACGGTGGACTGCTCACTCTCAGCCGTACAACTGCGAAACGTCACAATCTGACCGACCGGCAGCGGGGTGCCACTGAGCGTATTCCCCAGAAGATCGGCGTCCGTTCGCCAGCGTGACAGAGCGAAATGATCACTGGTCTGAGGTTCCGTCCATTGACCCCAGCGCGTCCCGAACAGAATCTGATCGGTGGGTTCGTCCGGCGGAAAAAACATGACGCAGCCGCCCCTGCCGACGAACGCTTCCAGCTGCTCTGCGATCGCATCACCCGGCAGCGCAGCATGCC
>JANNGQ010000616.1:0-2018 GCA_031403975.1 Planctomycetota bacterium | reverse complement strand
CGGCGACCTGCCGTGTGTCTCGACGCCAGAACCGGAGCTGGTTTGTCCACTGCGAATCCGGATTCCTGCACAACCAGCCTGAAGCGACGATCGAGTTCTTCAATATCGCTGATGCGGCGATCCGGATCTTTCTCCAGGGCCGCCGCAATGACCGGACGCAGTCGCTCTGGCAGCACCGAAAGATCGGGCTCGGCCGTGAGATGCTTCATCAGAATTTCGGCGGTGGTTTCCCCCTCAAAGGGCACCCGGCCCGTGATCATTTCATACAGAATCACGCCCATCGAATAGACGTCGACTTCACGACCGTAGCGTCCGCGAGCGACCTCAGGAGCCATGTAATACACAGTGCCGACGCTCTGAGTCTGAGCACTTCTGCGACTTTCGGAGATGTATTTTGACAGCCCGACGTCACCGATTTTCACAATGCCCGATTCGCTGAATACGTTCGCGGGCTTCAGGTCTCGGTGTACGATACCGCGGTCGTGCAGAAAACTCAGTCCGGCCGTTATGCCCGACATCCACGCCAGCACGTCCTTCAGCGGCATCCCCGCCGGATGCTCCTGCAGGACTTCATACAGACCCTTCCCCCCCACGAACTCCATCACGATCCAGTAGTCCTTTTCAGAATCCTGTCGCATGTCGAAGATTGTGACGAGATTCGGATGCTTGAGGTTCAGACACTGAGAAACGCCGCGCAGCTCCACTTCCAGATTGTTGTGGAGCAGTTTCAGCGCAACTTCTTTTCCCGCATCGCTCAGGGCGTAATACACTTCACCGAATCCGCCGCGATGAATCGCGCGTTTGATCGTGTATCCGTCGAGCGGTCGGGATTCCGGGGCAAAGGTGAATTTCATGACTTGCTTCCGAACCTATGACTTCAGCTTTTCGACACGAAAACGAAATTCCTCGCCGGACACAATGGCTCCATCGCTGAGCACGGCAGAATCCCACACTCGCTCACCGTTGACCTTCAGCGCGGATTTTGATTTGCACCGCAGTTGTCCGTCCTGACGGTAGACGACGACCAGCTCGGGCCAATCAGGGCAACAGATGTGATAGTCCTTCCTCGGTCCCAACAGCACACTGTCAGTCATCAGAATGATACCGTTCACACTCTGTGTCGGACGGTGGTGACTTTCAAAATCAATCACTGCGGAACCGCTCAGGACGCTCGGAATCCGGAATCCCAGCCGCACTCGCTCTGCCAGACAAATGGCATCGCCCGTTTGCAGCAAGGTCGCCCCGGTGACTGCCCGCCCCGACACAACGGTCGATTGATGCGGATAGATGAACCAATCTTCCCCGGTTCTCTGCAGCGTGGCATGTCGGCGGAACAGATTTGCCATGAGGCATATGTCGGCAGAGTCATGTTCAAGGGTCGGACCACCAATCCGAAACTGAGACCCGGCACACAACTGCCAGGCACCCACCCCGTCAATCCACAACATGTAGCGTGTACTGGAACTTTCTGCCACAGCATCAACTCTGCTGATGTCCTCGGAACTAAACACTTTGTCGTGTCCCGGGCGATTCCTGGAACGTGATTCTCCATCCGGAGCCGGGGCGATGGCTGCTCTGGCGTTTCTCATGGATCGCCCTCCCATGACTCGCCACAGCGGCGCTTGTTTCATCCAGAACGGCCATCGGGAAAACTCGCTGAGCATCATTGTAGACCCTTCAGCAAAAAAATGACTCCGAGCCCGAGCAATGTCGAGCCCGGAGTCCTGAGTGTTCCCGGCATGGTGAGGTTGCGATGATCAGATCGAATCCGGAGTACTTGTTTCGGCGACGGTGCCTTCCCCTTCAAGTCCGAAGTGGGAATCGATCTCGCCGAGAATGTTGCCGCTCTTCGGGGCCGGATCTTCTTCAATCACTGGTATGCGACCGAAGATTTCACCTTCTGTCTCCAAAACCGATTCGCGAACATCCAGAGCGTGGTTCATCTGCTTGATCATGTTCTCCACATGAGCCAGCTGCGAATCATCGATCTCAATGCTGTTGACAGCTTCGGCGGCCTG
>JANNGQ010000615.1:0-5980 GCA_031403975.1 Planctomycetota bacterium | reverse complement strand
TGGAAGCGGCGGCTACGGCGGTGGTGGTAGTGGAGGAGGCGGTGGCGGTGGCGGTGGCGGTGGTGGTCGCAGCGGTGGCGGCGGTGGTCGCGACCGTGATCGAGACCGCGACCGTGATCGATACTAATTGATCACTGAACTCTGCTTCTGCTCGAGGGCTTCAAAGCCTCCGCCGGAACGAGGTCAATGTTTTCGCAGGGTGGTCAGCATGTCGATTGCTGCCCACCTTTTTTGTTTGCCTGCATGACTGCAGCGTCAGAGTACATACCCGCACTAACCCGGTGCGTCAGCGAGGCGCCCTCGCTGACGCGTCGGGTTGGTAATAGTTTAACTGTTGCTCGTCTGAACATTGCGTGATGTCGTGTCGAATTCCTCTGAGTTGATTCCAGTCGGCCTGCCACCACTTCCACTTCGAAATCCCGACGGTCACAAGGGCACGTTCGGAAAAATTTCGATCATCGGCGGCTCCGTCGGCATGAGCGGCGCGGTTTGCCTCGCGGCTGTCGCGGCATTGCGATCCGGCTCGGGACTTGTGACCGCTGTTGTGCCGCGGTCGATCCAGGGAATCGTTGCCGGTTTCGAACCTTGCATTATGATGGTCGGACTGGGCGATGATCCGGATGCCGGTCTTCTGCCAGTTCCTCTGGAGTCCGTTGCCAGACTCGCCGACGGCAACGATGCCGTTGGAATCGGACCTGGGCTGGGTCAATGCGACGCCGCTGCAGCGCTTGTCGGCGATCTGCTGAAACACTGTCAGTGTCCGGTTGTCGTTGATGCAGATGCACTCAATACTTCCGCCCGACACGGGCTGCTGACTGTCGGTCGAGCCACCTCGACATGTGTGATTACGCCGCATCCAGGTGAGTTTTCGCGACTCATCGGACGACCGATCAAAGAAATAGAGCAGCACCGCCAGGAACTGGCCGCCAGGTTTGCGGAGACTCACAAACTGATTGTCGTCCTCAAGGGACCTGGAACGATCGTCACCGACGGCGTGCATGTGTATCAGAATGTGACAGGCAATTCCGGAATGGCGACTGGCGGCTGCGGCGACGTGCTGACCGGCATCATCACGTCTTTGCTCGGTCAGGGACTTCCGGGGTTCGACGCCGCGGTGATTGCGGTGCACGTCCACGGTCTCGCCGGAGACATCGCGGCAGAACGGTTCACTCAGCGCGGGATGATCGCTTCCGATCTGCTGAGTTGCCTTCCGGAGGCCTGGCGACAGCGGGAGAGTTCACGGCATGCGACCGAGTCGAACTAATGGGCTTGAATGAATTTCCGGGATGGGCAGCGCCGTCGAATTCTCCAGGCAGTTTGCCCTCGAGGGCCGCAAGTGTTCAGGACTGGTGGGCATTCAGCGACTTGTTGAGATGATCTCGAACGATCCAGGATTTCCGACTGCGGCCGGCGAAACTCAAAGTCCAGAGCCTGAAGTCCTGTCTGGATTTCTTGGCTGGACATGAACAGATTCCAAAGAAGTCCTGACCGGTGATTCTCAATCATCACGATGATCGGACCCTGATCAATCGCGAGGTATCTCTGCGGGAACCAGTTCTCCTGAACGTTGAAGGCATCGTAAGGGCCGAATTTTCCGAACAGGCGATCCTTGTGTTTCGAATAAAAACCCCGCAGCGCTTCCATGCAGAATTCAGGCTCGTACGGAAATGAAGACAGGGCTGCTGTCGGAGAAATTGTGCCTTCCTCATTCTCCGGAGAATGACCGTTGTAAAATTTCAGCGCGTAGCTGCTCGTCAGGCCCCAGCAGTCTCGTCCGTAACCGGCGAAGTGTCCTGGATTACGAATGCAGTGTTCACGAATCATGCGCACATGATTTCGGTTCTCCTGCCAGTAGTCGGCATATCGATCCTTCAGCCCGCGCGGATCAAGTCCCAGAAATGAATAGTGCGCCCAGTAGAGCGGTCCGCACGTCGAGCGGACGCCTTGATGTCTGAGCTTCAGCGGAATGCCCAGGTAGGCTGAGTCCGCGCGGATGGCTCCGCTTTCTGCCCAGCCTTTGTGATAGACGTCAGCGGGCACCGGAAACGTCGGTGATGATGCGGCGAGTACATAGGTGATCAGACACTCGTTGTATCCGCGGATGCGAAAGTTCATTTCCCAGGCGAAATCCGGCGACCAGTGCCAGTACAGCACGTCTTCCCGGTCTGGCCCCTGATGCCAGTTCCATTCGATCGATCGCCAGAGTTCATCTGCGAGCTGCGAGAGCTGTCGTTCCCGCTCATCTCCGTTCCGAAAAAACTGACGCACACAAATCAGGCCCTGCGCCAGAAACGAGGTCTCAACAAGGTCGCCGCCGTTGTCTTTTGCACTGAACGGGCGAACCCTTCCGGAATCTCCCTCAACCCAGTGCGACCAGACGCCGTGAAAACGATCGGCCTTCCAAGCAAACGTAAGAATCTTCTCGAGCCGCTCAACGGCTTCGGTCCTTGTCACGAATCCCCGTTCGATGCCGACAAGAATCGCCATTAACCCGAAACCCGTGCCGCCGGATGTGGTCAGGGTCTGGTCAAACGCAGGTTCGTCGATGTGAATCCTCTCACGAGCCCATCCGGAATGACTCTCTGCGCCTGACCAGAAATACTCAAACGTCTGTCGCTGAACGAGCGTCAGCATCGCTTCATCCGTGAGTTCGTCCTGCACAGACTCCGGTCTGTTTTCCGCCGCAAGACAAGACATTGATCCCGAGACGAAGCAGGAGCCTGCCAGGAAGAGGTACAGCAATTTCATCCGCAGCGTCATGTGCCTGTTCCTTCCACGAGTTCTTCAACGGGACTCTTGCTGGAAACGGTCACTCAAAATGCCCTCAGCAGCAGAGTCCAGTCCGCGATTTCTCTGATCGGATCATCGTCCGAAGGCATGGCCGCCCAGAATCCCGCCTTCCTGAGTTCGTCACGACTTTGAGTCAACAGGGCTTTGGCCTGTGCGTTCTGTGGTGACTGCAGCAGCAGCACGGAATGACCGGCTCCGTTCGCAGTCCTGACCTCATTCGGTGAGATCCAGCCGTTCGACAATGCAATCCCGCGAATCGCAGATGGTCCTCCGAAGCACAACTGCCAGGCCAGATCCGACTGCCTGCGATCGGCCACCAGCACGATTCGCCGCAGATCGGCTTTCGAACCGGCCGACAGCGCCTGAATGGCCGTCATCACAAGCGGAATATCATCGGCGGTCAGCACCGATTTCTCCGGATTGATCGGGACGGCGACAAGCAGCTTGTGCGAATCCAGAACCGGCTTCCACTGCTGCAGGATTCCCTCTTCTGAAACTCCCTGCGCTGACAGCAGAATCACAATCCCCGGCAGGATTCCCTGCGATGAAGTCCCTGAGAACACAATGCAGCCGCCCCGCTCATCAAACGAAAGTTCGCGACGCTGAATGCCGGAAGCCGGAGGCGTCGCTGCTGCAGTGTTTGCCTGCTCAGGATCCGCGGGCGGCGTCGCTTGCGATGCCTTGCCCGTCGAATCAAGAGCCAGCAGAAACGCGTCCGACAATCGCGTCACCAGCGGCGGAGGAACTGCGGCGACAATCTCCGCCGTTTTCACGGCAACATCTCCGAAAACACGGTACTCGACAGTCACCGCGGTGCCATCCGCTACGTCATCCATCGCGACCTGTAGTTCTCCGAGCGACGTTGTTGTCCTTTCGCCGCATTTCAGAATCTCCACGCGCTCCGGCAGTCCGGATCCGGCAGCCGGCGAATTATTGACAACCAGCAGCGGCACAGAATCACTCTGCACTTTCGGTTCCGGTTCGCGCTTCTCCGGCGGCACGGCTGGCACATCCGGCTGCAGCAACCGCGCGATCGGACCGGCGTCCGGCTGCCCGTCGGGCGCAGTCTTCCTTACCGTCCGAACCGTCATGAATCCAAGGTACCCGGGCACTGCCACCGGCAATTGTTCGGCCAGGATTGCCGTTGCCGAGATGGTCTCGTTGCCGCGCTTCAGTTCCAGCGTGATTGAGTCTTCTGCGTAACTGGCTGCGAGTGCTTCTTCCAGCACACTGGCTCGTCCTGCCGGAACGCCGTTCACAGAAACAATGAGATCATTTTTTTTTACACCGGCGGCGTCTGCCGGGCCTTTCGCGACGACTCGTTCGACGCGGATCTGCGGAGAAAACATCCCGGCAGCCGCCAGTCTCAACCCGAGCCGACCGGGTCTCAGATCCTTGCCTGGCCGCAGTTGTTCGGCGACCTTCAGAGCTTCGTCGATCGGAATCGCGAAACCGATCCCGGAGTCATACCACTCAATCCCCGATGTCGCACTGCCCTGCCCGCGAGGCGACAGCGGAACCAGAATCCCCATCACCTTTCCTTCGATGTCGATCAGCGGCCCGCCATAGTTGACAGGGGAAATCTTTGCGTCCGTCTGGATCGCCATCCCGTGAACTCGGTTGAGAGCGCTCACGATGCCGACGGACACACTTGACGCATCCGCCGCGTAGAATCGACCGACAGCAATCGACCATTGTCCGACGCGAACAGAATCGCGCGGTACAGAATCAACCGGTACCCAACTGCCCTGCCCGGCCTTCAGCAGCACGAGTCGTCGCACATGATCCGTAGCGATGACTTCAGCACTGACTCTTTGGCCTTGCAGGTCTTCCGCTAACACCGCCTCCGGATGTCCCTGCAGCGCAAACTGACTGGTCAGGATCTCCCCGTCCGCTGACACGACAACACCCGTTGAAACCAGCGACGAGACCGTGTCGCCGTCGACCGTCTGCTTCCCTCCGATCATCCGCAGCCGCACGACCGCAGGGTCTACGATTCTGATCGCATTCCGGACAGCATCGCCAAGCTCGTCGCCGTGGACGTGGCTGCAGGTCACGAGCAGCCACGTGAGAGGTACTACAATTCGCCACATCAGAATTCGTCCAACAGAGATCACGGCCTTCCTTCCTGCCGCATGGGCGCAGAGCGGTGACGGGACAAACACCACTTCGCGGCATGGTAACCGCTTTCCGACGGAAACGGATTCCGTCCTTGAAATTCATGCCGCGAATTCTGATCCGAAGCCCTCACGCCGCGCGGCGCTGCCGGAGGGGTCTTGCGAGCCGATAGACAATGGCATTGCCGGCCTTGCCGCAGACGTCAAAAAATGCCATCCGCCGAAAACAGAATGCCGCCTTCTGAGCCAGCCAGCGCGGCATGCCGCTGGCCTCCATCAGATCGCCCGTCGTGAACTGATCCTGCAACTGAATGTCCAGTGCCTTCCAGAGATCTGCAGCGGACTTCAGTTTCACTGACTTCTGAACAACGACCAGCCGTCGTTCTTCGACGCTGTATTTCTTTCGCCAGGAACTGCGTTCGTTCGGCGGAATCCGGATTTCTTCCTGCTCCGTCAGGAGAATGTCCAGCTGCAGCCGTGGATGCGGAAATACGGCGAAATGAACCAGTTCTTTGAACACATGCGCAAGAGTCTGGCGGACCGGGCTGTATCGGGAACGCACGACCTCACCGCTTTGCCCACGCAGGAACGTGATCTTCTTCCTGGCGGCGAGCGGCTTTACGACAATGACCTGGTGCATTTCCACGAGCTGGCGAATTTTGTCGCGGATTGCTGCCAGGGATGCGCACTGAACTTCGATCAGCCGGCCACGATCATCGACTGCGTCAATTCGAAACCCGTCGACCTCGACTTCGTGACAGTCGACACGGCGCACATAGTGCTCTTTAAGCTGCTGATGAAGTTTCGTTGCCAAAGTCGGACCTCCCTGTCAGACAATTGCCAATGAGCGCCAAGGCGCCAGCCGAACGGTACTCACTTTGCCGACGATGAGCACCAACCCGAAGCGTCAGTTTTGAAGTTGCGCGTTTCAGGCCCGGAGGGCAGACATATCCTATGTCGGTGGCGTGAGCCACCGGTACGCGAGTATAAAAAACCTGAGGCCTGACGGGCCGGCACGCTGGCGATTGTGTCGGCCCTGCAGGCCTGAATCGTTGTATTTTCCCGATTCCGGT
>JANNGQ010000614.1:0-2287 GCA_031403975.1 Planctomycetota bacterium | reverse complement strand
GACGCTGTTGGAATCACCTGCCGCTTCGGACAGATCAATAGTATCTGTGACCGGCACCGGGGATACCGATTCCTGATCAGCGACCGGCTTCTTCAGGCCAAACAAGCTTGCAAGCTCGGATCTCAGATCGTCTGCAGACTGACCGCCTTCGTCGCTGTCGAACCCGGCGACGGATGGTCGCAGGAGCATCGTTGCAGGGTTGTCACATCCCTTCGCTCGATCGAATTGCGGAGCTGCAAATGCCCCTGCCACCGTACCGGAAATGTACGACGGCAGCGGCGGAGGGGAATCAGGAAATGGATGCAGAACGGTCGGCGATGAGTGCTGTTTCATCGCCACCTGGATTTCAGCCCGCGCCAGTTCAAGCTGCTGTCGCGCGTCCTGGAGTTGCCGTCGCTGATCTTCGACATCTGATTCTGACTGTTCAATCTTTCGATTTCGCTCGCGCTGTTCTTCGTCACGCTTGTCCAGCAAGCCAGCCCTGAAATCCAGTTCACGAGATTCCTGCCACAACTGTTCCCGGTCGGCAGCAGCAGACGTTACGGCTGGCGTCTGCTCCATCAGGCGTGCCTGCAATTCCTGAATCATCTGACCGCGATCGCTCAGGATTTCCTCTGTCTCAGCCAGTTGCATCAGCAGACGATTGTGTTCATCGTCGGAGATTCCTCCCGAATGGATCTCCGCGATCGATGCATCGGCGAGCGCAGTCAATTGACTGCGAACTGATGTCAATTCGGACTGCAGACTGAGGATGGTTTCGTCACGTTCGTCGAGGATCTGTTGGAAGTGATCCTGGTGTCGGACATCCGCGGCGGAGGATTGATGCAATTCCTGCCGGAGTGCTTCCATCTCACGCAGAAGTCCGGCTTCGGCACCGTTGGCCTCGGCGTCAAGTTCTGGTGCGGTCGCATTGTCCTCATTCCTGACACTCGTCACGTCGCGCGTTCCGGCCAGACGGGCGACTTGCCGCTGCAGCGTTTCCAGCTGATCATTGGTCTGCATCAGCCGGTTTTCATTCATCTGTAACTGACCGTTGCGTTCTTCCAGCAACTCATACAACTGTGCAACCGTCTGTTCGTGGGCTGCTGACTGAATGCGGATGCGTCCAGCTTCTTCAGCGTCAGTTCGAGTATTCTCAAGGGCCTGCTTCAGATCCTGGACGGCCGCCATGAGCGCATCACGTTCTGCCGCGGCGACGGAGTACTTCTGTTCCGACGCCCGCAAAGACTGTGTGACCTCCGCCAGCCGGAGAATGTCGCATGAGAGATCCGGACGACTTTCCAGGGACGCGGCCAGGGCCATCGCTTCGGCCTGCTGCTGCTTATGCGCTTCAACTTCAGACTTGAACTGAGTGACACGCCGATGCACATCCGCTGACCGTGAGTTCAGCTCGGCTTCTTCTCTGCGCAGTTCTGTCGTTTGCTGCTGATTTGCTGCAAAACGCGACCTTAGCTCTTCAGCCTGCTTTGCAATAACCAGTTCCCGCTCGTTCAGTCCCGACTCGCGACAGCTGAGATCCTGACTCAGCTGTACGTGTGAGTTTCGCTCGCACAGCAGATCCTTCCATCCGTTCTGAAGGGCCTCGCGTTCCGCTTCTGCGGCCCGCAACGTGGAAGTGACGGATTCCTGCTGCTCTGCAAGACGGGCTTCTGCCAACGACAGCTCGATTGATCTTGTCTGGACCGCCTCCAGCATCGTCCGTGTGTTCTCCTGCGCTGCAGTGGCCTCCTGCTGCGAAAGGACTGACGCATTGCTGCTCAAGCGCTCGATCAGCTCGGTGCCCTTGCACAAGGCATTGGTCTTGCTCGAATGCATTGAGGCCGGCGCGCCGCCGAAGCTGCGCGGCATGCTGCGCCTCGCGCTGGCGCGCGAACTGGTTTCGTCGATCAGCAATTTGCATTTCGGCCCGGAAGTCGGTGTGCGCGGCTACAAGATCGATGCCCCCGCTGTCGCGGCGTGGCGGGGCCGAGTCGAAATCATGGCGGACGACCTTGAGAGTGCGCCCGAATTACCGCCAGCGACTGCGCGGATCGACCTGGCAGATGCGCGCGACATGGCCCGGCATCTCGCTCCCCGATCGATTGACGCGGTGTTCACGTCGCCGCCCTACCCGAACGAAAAAGACTACACGCGCACCACCCGGCTCGAATCGGTGCTGCTCGGATTCGTACGTGAAAAGGCCGGATTGCGCGCCCTGAAAAAAACCATGTTGCGCTCGAATACGCGCGGTGTTTACCGCACTGATGAGGATGATGTACACATCGCGCAATTTGCCAGCATTCAGGCG
>JANNGQ010000613.1:0-3664 GCA_031403975.1 Planctomycetota bacterium | reverse complement strand
CCCGGTGGAACATCCGGAAGCCCTGGGCGAAGGTGATGGCAGCATGCCTCAGGAAACTTTCCCGAACTTCGTCAAAATCGCTGAAGGCTACGGAATCAAAGCGCGTCAGGTCCGCAGCAAGGCTGAGTACCCGAAGGCTCTGGCTGAAATGCTCAGCCACAAAGGTCCGTATCTGCTGGATGTGATCTGTCCTTACCAGGAACACGTCCTGCCCATGATCCCCGGCGGCAAGACCGTGCGGGATATCATTGTTGAGTAGTCCGATCTGCCTGAAACGCCGGCTTCAGCCGAACTGCAGCGATTCATTCCCGTGCATCTGTGATGCGCAGACTGGCGCGGCGGCATCGATTGGCCTACACTCGCGGGATCATCCGCCTCCCCAAGAGAAACTGACGTGTCCGATACCGCTCCATTGCAGATTCGCCGGAAGCTCGTGAAGACGCGCATCATCGCCACCATCGGACCGGCGAGCGAGTCCATTGAAGTGCTGCGGGAACTGGTCGCGTCCGGTGTGGATATTTTCCGACTCAATTTTGCTCATGGACAGCATGCGTGGCTGTCGGAACTCGTCCGGAAGATCCGCCAGGTGTCCGCAGAACTCGATTGTCCAGTGGGGATTCTAGGCGACTTGTCAGGTCCGAAGATCCGCCTGGGTGAAATCCCCGGGGGTGAAATTGTCTGCAGTGAGGGCGCGACGTTTCGGTTTGTACGAGGTATGAAATCAGAAGTGGCCTCGGATCTGACCTGCACTTACGAACGTCTGATCGATGACGTCAAGGCCAGTGACCGGATCTTGCTGGCCGACGGAACCGTGGCGATGGTCGTCATTGAAAAAGATGCCGGCGCGGGCTGGGTGAAGTGTCTGGTAATTCAGGCAGGAAAACTCCGCAGCAAGCAGGGCGTCAACCTGCCGGGTGTCGCGTTGAGTACGCCCAGTGTGACGGAGAAAGACCGCCGCGATCTGGATTGGGCACTGCAGCATCAGCTGGACTTTATCGGGCTGAGTTTTGTCCGCCAGGCAGAAGACATCCGGCAACTGCAGAAACTGATCGCAGCCCATCACTCCAGATTTGTACCGCTGATCGTTGCCAAGATTGAAAAGGCGGAAGCCATTGCGGACCTGGAAAATATTCTGGAGGCGACCGACGCCGTGATGGTGGCTCGCGGAGACCTTGGTGTCGAAGCAGAAATCAGCAAAGTCCCGATCCTTCAGAAGCTCATCATCCGTCGCTGCAATGAACTGCGGATTCCCGTCATTACGGCGACTCAGATGCTGGACAGCATGCAAACCAACGAACTGCCGACTCGGGCCGAAGTCACGGATGTCGCCAATGCAGTGATCGACGGCACTGACGCCGTCATGCTTTCCGGCGAAACAGCCATCGGTCATCATCCGGTGTTGTGCGTCCGCATGATGGACCGGATCGCCGCGGAAGCAGAGCCTCTGGTCAAGATGGCCGGCATGGAAGGCCTCCGCGAAGATGAATCCCGCCGCGCGCGTCCGATTACGGAGGCGGTAACTCGCGGCACAATCGCGGTATCCGAGTATCTTCAGGCAGACTTGATTGTCGTGGCAACGGTCACCGGACGCACGGCCCTGGCTCTGTCGCGGCAGAGAGGCCGGGTTCCCGTGCTGGCGTTCACCGATCGCGAGGAAATTGCCCGCCGGATGTGTCTGTATTGGGGAGTTACGCCGATCCTGAGTCGAGTTGTCCAGCAGTCCGCCGACGCCTTGCTGAAGTCCGTGATCCAGTGGGGAAAGCAGAATGACGTGCTGCGGTCCGGGAGCAAGCTGATCGTCGTGGGGCATACAAACTGGCTTGGAGAAACGCACGATTTGATGATGGTGCATGTTGTGCCGTAGAGCCGTTTCTTTGTACGTTGGACATTCCTGTGCGACGTAAAATCGACGCGCAGGAATGCCCGTCCTCTCTTCTCAGGAATCCCGCCACATGCTCACCTCAACTCAAAACATGGGAACTGAATTGCTTCGCCGACGCTGGTTCCTGCGAGATTGCGGTACAGGGCTCGGGGCGATTGCCGCAGTGACATTGCTGGCTGCTGATTCGGCAGCGGCAATGACGACCGACGCAGCCAACCCGCTTGCTCCGAGGCAGTCGCATTTTGCCGGCAAGGCCAAACGAGTCGTGTACATGTTTCAGGCCGGCGCTCCGAGTCACCTGGAACTGTTCGACAACAAGCCGGAACTTGCGAAACGGGACGGCCAGCTTCCTCCTGCAGAATTGCTGAAGGGCTATCGAGCGGCCTTCATCAACCCGAACTCGGCACTCCTGGGACCAAAGTTCGGATTCGAACGCCACGGCCTGTGCGGCATGGAACTGAGCGAGATGCTGCCGCATACTGCAAAGCTTGCCGACGACATCTGCCTGATCCGGTCAATGCAGACGGATGCTGTGAATCATGCTCCGGCACAGATTCTGATAAACACGGGATCGCAGCAGTTCGGCCGCCCCAGCTTCGGATCCTGGAGTCTGTACGGTCTCGGGAGCGAGTCGTCGGAACTGCCCGGATTTGTCGTCCTCACCAGTGCCAAGGGAACGAGTGGCGGGGCCAGCAACTACGGCAGCGGATTCCTGCCGACGATGTACGGCGGAGTTCCGTTCCGCAGCGCCGGCGATCCGGTGTTGTATCTGTCGAACCCGAAAGGAGTCGACGATGAGACTCAGCGGGCTTCTCTGGACTCACTCAATCGCCTCAATACGCTGGCATTGAAATCGTCCGGTGACCCGGAAATTGCCGCCCGCATTCAGAGCTATGAAATGGCCTACCGCCTTCAGACCAGTGCCCCGGAATTGATGGATCTGAGCAGCGAACCGAAGGAAGTTCTGGATCGTTACGGCGTCAAGGATCCGAAAGAAGCCAGCTTCGCACGCAACTGCCTCCTGTCACGCCGGCTGCTTGAACGCGGTGTACGCTTCGTGCAGCTGTTTCATGAAGTCTGGGATCAGCATGGCAATCTGACGGCCGGTGTCAAACAGAATGCGCTGGACACTGATCAGGCCAGCGCGGCGCTGGTGACGGATCTCAAGGAACGAGGCCTGCTGCAGGACACGATCGTGATCTGGGGCGGTGAGTTCGGACGCACGCCGATGACACAGGGCGGCACGGACGGTCGCGATCATCATAACCGCTGCTTCAGCATCTGGGTGGCGGGCGGCGGTCTGAAGGCCGGGCATATCCACGGCGAGACGGATGAGCTCGGCTTCAACGTGGCCAGAGATCCAGTCCACGTGCATGACCTGAACGCCACGCTGCTGCACCTGCTGGGCTTCGACCACACTCGCTTGACTTACCGCTTCCAAGGCCGTGATTATCGGCTGACAGACGTTCACGGAACGGTCGTGCAGGGCATTCTGAGCTGACGGATCGGACGTAAAATCACGAACGATCCTTACCGAATCACCGCATCCGGCTGGAACGGCTCGTTGTCCTGTTCGCGGGCAACGAGTCGAAACGTGGCAGCATCAATCTGAGCATCTTCATACAATAGTTCAGCGGTCGACAAAAGTTCGCCCGCCACGTTTGGCCGGACCTCCAGCCTGAATTCGCGCGACTGACCCGGTCGAATCGTCTGAGAAGACACTGAGACCGTGCGAAGTTCTGATCCCCGGACAAGTTCTTTGTGATCGAGTCCTTCATCCAG
>JANNGQ010000612.1:0-2827 GCA_031403975.1 Planctomycetota bacterium | reverse complement strand
GCCCACGGCGCTGCGGCGAACTGAATCGGCACAAAGTCTTTGAGGAAACCGATCGACAGGGCAAGGCCCGCACTGGAGAAGGTGAGCACCGATCTGTCGACCATTCGGATCAGAAGTCCGTTCGAGACCTGATTGAGAATTGCAGAATGCGGCCCGTCGGCAACGTCCGGAGTCAACTCCACGCCGCGGTTGATCGGGCCCGGAGCGAGCACCAGCAGACTGTCTTTGGCTCGTCGAATGCGTTCGCCGTTCATGCCGAAGAAATGAGCGTACTCGGCAATCGATGGAAAGAACGCACCGCGCTGGCGTTCAAACTGAACTCGCAGCAGATTGACGCAGTCGACCTCCGGAAGAATGTCATCAAGGCTGTAGGCGACTTCCACTCCCAACCGTGTGATCTCGTTAGGAATCAGCGTCGACGGACCACACACAATGACCCGCGCGCCGAGAGTCACCAGGCCATGGATGTTTGACCTTGCAACTCGACTGTGTCGGATGTCTCCGACGAGCGCGACGGTCAGTCCTGCGATCTGTCCCCGCTGTTTACGGATCGTGTAGATATCCAGCAGTCCCTGCGTCGGGTGTTCGTGAGTTCCGTCACCGGCGTTCAATACACCGGCCTTCAGATGTCGGGCCAGCAAATGCGGAGCACCCGGAGTCCTGTGCCGGCAGACGACCAGATCCACGCCCATCGCTTCAATCGTGAGCGCGGTGTCGATGAATGTCTCGCCCTTGGAAAGACTGCTGGAACTGGCAGAAAAATCCACCGTATCTGCACCCAGGCGGCGGGCGGCAAGGCTGAAACTGGTTCTGGTCCGGGTCGAGTTCTCGAAAAACAGATTCGCGACGACCTGCCCCCGGAGCACATCCAGACGCAGAGTTCCGCCCTGGGTAATCCTGTCGAAATAAGCCGCCAGATCCAGAACGGTCGTGAGCTGTTCTGCTGATAACCGCTCCAGCCCGAGCAAATGAGGTTCGCCCCACACGCCACTCAGAGGGATTTCTGACAGTTGCACCATACCTGCGACTCTACTCCGGCACGTCGGGCCGTTCAATTCCCGGATCGATCTTGACCGAATTTTGGAAAATGGACAGAGTCCAATAGTTCAAAGCAGACCAAACCGGCGGACATTGACTCTGCCCGGGTCGTTTTTCAATTCACCTGCCAGGGAAGGACGGTGAACCATGCGGATTCAGCGCTGGGCTGCCGGATTGTTTGTGACGGGCTATCTGATGTGGCTCTCCCTGGGAGTCGTGGGGCACGCACTGAAAATCGGGCTCGTGAACAATACGCCGGGCTATTTTGTGGTCTGGGACATGTTCTGCGGCTGGGCCGCCTATGACAACCGGACTCACATCATCGGCGAGGACGCGGACGGCAACCATTACGAGATCCGAGAGCCGTGGGGTGCATTCACGCCGTTCGGCAACGTCGCAAGGATAAACTACGACGTCGGTAACTCCCTGATTCCGCGGCACATCGAACACATTCTCAGCCATACGGCACATCCGCCGATCGATCGGGTGTACGTCGTGCAGGAGATCTGGCCGAAGCAGTTCAATGTCCCCGATCACTTATGGTCGCGGTACTTTGCAGAACCGAAAGAGCGAGTCTCCTACTTCAATCTGCGAGCCATCTGCCGGGCGGACGGAATGCCGATTGAGGTTTATCCGGACTGGTTCGACGTCCAGAACAACAAGTCCATTGCCGACAATCCGAGACTTCAACGGGCATCGATGCAGGCCACACCCTATTTCAACACATTCTTCAACCCGAAAACAATGGATTCCGCCGCTTCGTTCCGGAATGCATCGGAGGACGAGCCGAGCACAAACTGAGATCGACTTTGCGGAGGACGGCTTTCTCAGGCCGTCGTACAAATGGTCAAACAAGCAATGTGCTGTGAACGGAATCACTGTCATGAAAACGCTCCCTGTTAACCCCTACGCTCCACCTGTCAGCCGCTTCACACCGTTCAGCAGTGTGCGCAACTTCTTCTTTGCCGAGCAGTCGCCGTACGGGCTGGCTCTGGTACGGATGTTTCTTCCGGCCGTGGCTCTCGTGCCGATGCTGCGGCGATTCGGGCGCGTTCGCGAGATGTATTCTTCCGACGGCGCTCCGCTGCAGCTGTTTGAAATCTACGGTGAGGGATCGCCCTTGCCAGAGCTGCCTGCGTCATTTGCGGCGGCTCTGTACGGCGTGATGATCTTTGCCCTGATCTGCGGAGTCTTTGGATTCAGAACCCGACTGGCCCTGCTGATCGGAACGCCGCTGTACATCTATTTCAATCTGCTCGACTGCGCCGGCACGATGACGAAGTATTCGGTGATCGCGGCCCACATACTGTTGCTCCTGTCGCTGTCCGGCTGCGGTTCTGTCTGGTCGATTGATGCTGTTCTGCGTCGTTGGAAAGAAGGTCCTGCAGCGACAACCATTCCTCCAAGGTGCCCCGTCTGGCCGGGGCGGTTGATTCAGATTCTGTTCTGCGTTGTCTATCTCGGGGCGGCGATCACCAAGATCCAGACCGCTCCGTTCTTCAGCGGAGAACAGATGAAATACTGGATGCTGAGCAACTGGAACTATTCCAACCCGTTCGGCGAGTTGCTGGCCACATCGACTCCGCTGTTGTTGGCGAGTGGCTACATCACCATCCTGTGGGAGATCGGTTTTGCGTTTCTCGCCTGGCGTCCGGTCGGCCGTTTCTTTGCGATTGGGATTGGAATGGCGTTCCATTTCATGACGTTTGTGGCGCTGGGACTTTACATTTTTCCGCTCATCTGCCTCAGTGGATACCTGGCTTTCCTGACCGAGCAGGACATCGTCGCC
>JANNGQ010000611.1:0-7832 GCA_031403975.1 Planctomycetota bacterium | reverse complement strand
CATTGTCGGGTAAAAAGCTGTCGAAGACCGCGACATCATTGTCGTCGAAAAATCGGCCGGGCTGCTGACCGTGCCCTCCGATGCTCGTGAACCGCACACGCTGATTTATCGAGTCAACGAGCACGTCCGTCATGAAGGCCGGGGACGCGGTGCATTTGTCGTGCATCGGCTGGACCGGGAAGTCTCCGGATTGCTCGTCTTCGGCAAGACGAAGGACATGGCCGAAGCCGTGCAACGCCAATTCTCGCAGCGCAAACCCGAACGGCAGTACGAGGCGCTCGTGGCAGGGCGAGTGGAATTGCTGCGCGGTGAATTCCGCAGTTTTCTGGCGACGGGCAAAAACCTGAACCGGTACTCCACAGACGACGAAGACGAAGGTGAACTGGCCGTGACTCATTTTCAGGTCGTGAGTCATCTGCCGGAGTCGTTACAGTTGCCGGCTGTGACTCATGTCGCCGTGCAGCTGGAGACCGGTCGCAGAAATCAGATTCGCGTCCATTTTGCGGAGGCCGGTCACACGGTGCTGGGAGACAACCGCTATCGCCCGGATCTGTGGAAGAAGATCCCGTGGCCGCACAAACGTCTCGCGCTCCATGCGTCAACACTGGCGTTTGTTCAGCCGACCAGCGGCGAACTGCTGCGGTTCACATCGCCGCTGCCTGCGGAGATGATTCACTTTCGGAGAGCCGCCAGGCAACCCGGCAGGAGCAATCAAAGTGCCCGTCGATGAATAGTTGATCGAAATCTCAAATTGTCAGGCGGCGATTGCGGCTGGTGACGTCCCAATACGTTGTGATCCGACCATCGTTGATCACAGCAACTCGGTCATACAGAGCGCTCGTCGGGCAAATGTGCATGGGAATCGCCAGCAGGACATCTCCGGGCTGATAGCGTTCGGCGAACGGAGTGATCAGGCCCATATGTTCTTCGCTGTGACCGTCCTGCACAGCGTCCGGCAGATCCGGCAGATAAATCCGGGCACCTCGCGGCGGGTCGGCAGCGACGGCTTTGTTACCGATGTCCAGAGTCATCCGATCGGGTGCCGGGCGGCTGACGACTCGCGTAACGACAGCCGCGGCAGGAGCAAATGGCAGATCGGGAAACACGTTTCCGTATCCCGCATCGTGCAGCACACTGGTTCCGGGACACAACTCAATCGCCGGATCGTTCATCGCCGCATAACAGGGAAACGTAGGAGTGCCTCCACAGGCCAGAGTCGGCACGGGAATTCCTGCTGCTTCGCATTTCGACCGTAATTCAACCACTCGGGGCCAGGCGGCTGCAACGGCCGCATGGCGATCGGCGATCGCAACTTCTCTCCGGTGGCCGTCATAGACATGAAACCCGGCGGGCCGAAGTCCGGGAAGTTTCGCCGTCAGTGAATACAACTCCACAGCATGCGGCGTCGAGGGCGCAATGCCCGTGCGATCCATTCCGACGTTGACGTCCAGAAGGATACCGATTGTGACTCTCGCCAGAGCTGCTTCCGCCGACAATTGACGCAGCGGCCGTTCGTGATCGGTCGTGCAGGAGAACCGGCAGTCGGGATATTTCTTCGCAAGTGCGACGATGCGGCCGACATTCGGTCCGACGGGATTGTAGGCCAGCAACACATCCGTCGCCCCGGCAATTGCCAGCATCTCGCATTCCGCGATGGTTGCGGCTTTGTGCTTTTTGACGCCGCGTTCTACCCACAGACGGATGATCTGTTCCATCTTGTGAGTCTTGCAGTGTGGTCGCAACCGAGTCGGATCGCCGGCGATACTCAGCATTCGGTCCAGATTGGCGATTAATCGGTCCCGAAAGATGACCAGACCGGGACTGGCGAGTGTGGCAAGTTCGGTCGTGTTGATCTGCGGGAGAGTGATCGGCATGGGAGTTCCGGCAAAGAAAAAGGCTGAAGACCCGTGGTAGTCTGCAGCCTTGTAATCGGTGGAACAACCCACTGTCCAATCAGCCGACGAAGGTCTTGCGCTTGAGTGCGGCAAGTCGTGACTTAGTGCGGGATGCGGCGTTCTTGTGAATCAGTTTCTTAGCAGCGGCCTGGTCCAGCGCTTTGACAACGAGGCTGAATTCTTTGTCGGCATCCTGCTGCGTCGGCTTTTCAACGAGGAACGCCCGGAACTTTTTCAGACGAGTCCTCAACGCCCCGCGCTGGTGGCGGTTCTGGTCGCGACGAGTAATTGACTTGCGGAGAGATTTTTCGGCGGACGCTGAATTAGGCATAGCGAAAAAACTGATTCGAAAACAAGGTTCAGTTCACAAACAACGCACGAAAGACGGCTGCGAGCGGGCTTGGTGAATCAAATCGAGCCACGAACAGTATCCGGATTTTGGGCGAAATTCCAGCCCGATCAGAGAATTGAGTCAGACTGCCGTTCGAATCGCGGATTTGGGGATGCTTCGAGGCTGTGACTTTATCGCCACCTGGCTCGTCCGGGTGGTTGAGCGGCTTGTGCACTAGTCAAAAAAAGACGCATATCTGTGCGACCGGAGTAGTGCAAAAAGCCGGGGAACCACCGGGGTAAACCCATTCGTATCTACACAACTGAAGTCCATCAATGTCCTATCACCGGCCCCGACTGCCGGTTTCTGCTGCGATTCATCAGCGTTTATCAGCGTCTATCAGCGGTTTGGAACCGCTCATGAACGCTGATGGACGCTGATAGCGGCGAAATAGCCGGAGACACGAACCAGATCACGACTTCAGTAGCGAGGCCAGGTCCATTACGCCGTGTCTCCAGCTGCCAATGAATTGCTGGCAAACCCCTGCGAATGTGGGGTCCTGCTGTTCATCAAGATTTGACCTTTGACGACTTCGGACCGCATCGCGAGTTGTGTAGATACGAATGGGGCAGACCCGATGGCGGGAAAAAATCACAGCCTCTTCGGGTTACAAAATCGCGGCCGATCAGATTACTCGACCGGCACCACCGGCTGTTCGGTCGCTGGTTCCGGTTCTTCTTCCTGCGGCATCAGGCCGTTGGCGATCAGGCGACCCAGAATCTTGACAAAGCCTTCTTCCAGACGCATCCGCATGCGGCCTCCGGTCTCTGTCGGGCGGAAGTCGATCTCAATACGATCGTCGCCTTCCGCCATGGTGTCGCGAAAGATCTTACCTCCCTGGTCCTGTCGGCGTTCAATCTGAGCGGCAGCGCGGGAATTGCGGCCTCCGTTCCGACGACCGCCGCCTGTTCGGTTTTCCGGTGGAGCAGCAGCGGGAGTACTGTCCGCAGCCGGCTTTTCAGCCTGTGATGTTGCCGCTGTGAGTGCCGCGTCGGCCTTCTCTCGTTCTTCCCGTGCTGCGGTGCCTGCGGTCTCGGCAATCTCCGCCATCTTGACGAGTTGATTCACGTTCACGATGACTCGAAAACTGGGCGGTGTGATGCGTTCCGAAGGCGACTGCTGAGCTTCCTCCAGCTTATCCATCACGGACTGCAGCGTCGCAAACGAATCTTCGCCGCCCAGGACGCCCCAGATCGCGGTCGAGCCAATGCCGATATTCAGGCCGATCTGTTTGCCGAAGACCGCCACAGCTTCCGACGGCTGTGCGCTGAACGTCAGCCGGTGAAAAGTGATTCCCTGGTGTTCACCGGCACCGACCTGCAGTTCACCGGCATTCTTGATGTCATCGACATTCCGGAGACGCGTCAGAGCATCCAGGAATCCGGCCGCCATTGCGTCGCCTTCCTGAAGTCGCATGGCTCCCACGATGGCCAGTTTGCCGGACGAGTCCTTGTAGAATTGTGCGAACGTATCCACATGGCCGTCTTCAAGGCTTTTCTGAACAGCATTGAGAGCCAGGCCGATCGGGCTGTTCTCGTCCGGCGGTGATCCGAGATTGTTTTCTTCAATCAGCCGGGTGACTTCCATTTTCACACCGTTCATCATCTCGATGTAGGCTTCCTTATCACGTTCCGCCAGTATCGATGACATCGACGCAGACACGGCGGCATCGTCGTCCAGAAGCGGAATGAAGTAACTGGGCCTTGATGTCGACTGAAAGATCTCCTCAAAGAACTTTGTACCGGCGATGGCGTCAATCACCATATCCATGTTCACGGCGTGTTCGTCCTGCACGACATCCATGCCCCATGTGATCTTCTGACACTCGTTGATAAACTGATTCAGGGCTTCCAGAGTTCGTTCACCTTCTATTCGGCGAATGCGGTACGAACCCTCCGGCTCGCCGTCGCGCTGCTGCAGCGTCGTCGAAATGCCGGAAGTGATGACACCCATCAGCAGAGTCCGGGAGGCGGCCGGAATTGATGCGATATCGAGGCAGATGGACACGTCAAACTGCTGTGCCTGACTGGCGACCAGCTGTGCTGGATTCGGAAGATCGCGATCGAGTGCTTCTGCGGGCGGATCGTTACCGAGGGGTATGAAGGCATATCCGTCGCGCATCAGCACCGGGAATGTTCTGTTGGGGCCAATGACTTCATAACGGCCTTCAGCATCGTCTTTGCGAATGACGACCGGAGCCTTCTCAACCAGCTTCGTTGCGGCTTCGATGGAGTCCACCGGCACAAACGCAATGAATTCCGGCAGCGGCGGAAACGCAACCGGCAAATAGGCCATAATCCCGAACGGCTTTTCACGATTGAAGCCTTCCAGATCATTCAGAGTCCCCGAAAGAAAGTCTTCCACAATCTTGAAGGCCTCCGGGTTTCCCGCGGCAGCAAAGACGTATCGGGCTTCATCGATAAACCGATCTGCTCCGGCAAATGTGACCGTCGCAAGGGGCCGAGTGCCCTCTTTGATCAGTGTGATGCCTTCTTCTTCCTTTTCCTTCTCCGATTTCTTTTGCGCCGCCTGCGGTGCAGCCGCAACAGGTGACACCAACAGGCTTTCCAGAATCAGAGTGGCCAGCATGATCAGTCTGCCGGTTTTCATCATTCGGACGACGGAGAAAAGGGAAGAAAAATGCATGTGCGGACGTCCAGTGGAGGTATTCAGAGGGGCGCAAGGCGTTGCACAACAAATAGGTCAGAAGCCCGGCTTTTTCAAAAAGCCGGGCTTCTCTACCGGTAACACGTTGTTGTGCGATGCGTAAGTGATTTTTCGCAGCCTTTCAGCCGCAGTCAGTTCGTTTCGGGACGGTTTTTCTCAGAGCGGAATTGTAGAAACTCTCCAAAGAAGAAAAGGAGTCGCAGCGGAACCGCTTTCGCCTCCCGATTCCGGGGAATTCGATGCTGCCGTCATTCGTCGCCAATGTGGTGGATCGTGTTGTGAATGGTGCCTTCGACTGGTTGTCCAGCCGCGGATTTCACTGCGTAGCGGACTTCCATGCACCAGACTGGCTGAAGATCGGCGGCGATCGTCAGAGTTTTTCGGTCGGCAGACAGCCACGTGCCCTGAATCGGCAGCTGTTGTTCATCGTGATGATCCGAACCATAGTTGGCCGTACGTCTCAGTGACCACGTCCGGATCTGAATGCCGACAGGAGCGATCGAATCGGGATCGAGCGGTTCGGTAAAGGTCAGCTTGAGTCCCTCCTTTGTCGAGCGAAGCTGTACCGGCAGATTCATGGGCTGGCCGGTGGCCCGGAGGCGATAGAGTCCGCCTGGCTGCGTCGCGCTGCCGGCCCAGGCAAACATGCCGCACAGATAGAGCTGGCCGTCGACCGGGTGGAAGCGGCCTCGCATGACGCCGGTCGGAAAGGCCGGTACAGGCAATTCAATCATGCCTCCCTGCGGCTGTCCGTCGACGGTTTCGTGCGGCACCAGAAACACTTTGCCGTATCCGTAGGACAGATTCAGCAGCGAGCCGTTCAGCGGTCCCCAGCGCTGACTGTCGACCCACAGCAGCTCGCCGGGCGAACGATCAAAAGCATTCGTGATCCAGCACAACGGCGGCTCCATCGCAGTGTCAGAAGGATCAGTCACATCGTGATAGCCAAACATGTTTCCGTAGAACTTCGGCTTCCCGGTCGAATTGAGCGTAATCCAGTTGATCCGGTTCTTGGGATTCCAGTGCCCTTCCTGATCGGTCACGACAAACGAGCCGTCAGGGTTCATACAGACGCCGTTTGCCGCGCGAAAGCCATTGGCGAGGATGTCGGTCTTTGATCCGTCCGCGCTGATTCGCAGCAGCGTACCGTGATGCGGTACGACCGCCGGCAATGCGTGACACGCGGACTTGGCGTAGTAGAAATTTCCGGCAGCGTCAATCTGCAGCCCCATCGCGAATTCGTGGAAGTGTGTGGTCACCTGGTGGTCGCTGTTCAGACATTCGTAGAAGTCGATTTCGCCGTCGCCGTTCAGATCGTGCAGGACCGCCAGCTGATCGCGGCAGGTGACGTGTATCCTGCCGCCAACGATCTTCAGTCCGAGTGGCTGGAAGAGACCGGTGGCGACTCGTTGCCAGGTCAGCTGCGTTGTGTCCGGCGTACTGCCCACGATCCACACATCACCGTCCCACGAACAGACGGCGATGCGCCCGTCGGCAAAGAAATCGAGCCCCGTGAATCGCGTCTGCGCAAACCACGGATTCACTTCAGGAGCGGTCAGTACATCAGCAGCGAACGGGCCGTTGTCGGGGCCGATGCTCGCGAGCGTGGTGAGTTTCTGTGTCCACCGCGCCGGGCCACCGAGGGTCAACGGACTGAGATCCTGATCGGCATTGAGGATCGCGGGATTCGGGACGACCGTGGAAGCATCGTCTTCTGCAGTCGCTGCCGTCCAGATCGTGAATCGCAGCAGTTCGCGGCCAGCAGGAATCGTCAGTCGCAGTTGCCCGTTGCCCGCCGTCCATTTCAGCGGCGTACTGTTCGGAGCAAACCCCGCAAACAGTGAACTCATTGCGGAGTTCTGCAGCCGCAGTCCTGAGACCTGGGAACTTCCCGGAGACGACTGTACTCTCTCGAGTTCCACGACGGCGTTCTCCGCGTCCGCGTGATCGGCGATTTGCAGGACGAGTTCGCGGTCACGCGGGCCGATGTTGAATGTGCGCAGAAATGTCGCAGGCTGAGTTGGCGGATCCGTGATCAGCAGTGACGGCGATTCCAGTACGTCGGTGTCGCCGACGGAATAGGACAACACGATCTGCTGACCGTAATGATACTGCCCGCGGAACCTGGCCCAGTCGCGAGGCAATGGGCCGTAGCGGCGGCCATCGCGACCAGTGACTCGGCGGTCATCGGTAAACTCACCTGTATTGGGGTTTGCCCAGCCGGGACCGGTCGCATTCGCAGCTGTGACCGAGCCCGTGATACGCGGATGGATCTGATGTTCTCCGTTGAATTGGATGCCGCGCCAGTCGATGAAATTCTGATCGGCACTGGCCGGGACCGGAGCACTCCAGGCGGCCGCCATGCGAAGCGTGTCGGTATCGAACATCATCCAGTGGCGGCCGCGTGAAACTCCGCCGGCTCCTGGGTCCACTCTCATCGCGATTCCCTTGTAAGCGATATTGTGTACGTCCCCGGGGATTTCATACGTGTGAGTCAGGCTCTGGCCATAATCCATCGCGTTCCACGACTGGATCAGGCTGGGTTCCGGGCCGCGATCGGTGCCTTTCGGCAGGCGTGCCAGATAGGCCGAGTCGGCGACCGCAAACTGCGACGGGTTGTGAGGCCGCAGGTATGTTTCCCGGAGATAATGGATCACGTCATACTTTTGCGACGGAACCATCCACGTTTGAGCTGCCATCAGTCCGAAACCTCGAGTCAGCGTCTGGTAAACCGTAAACGGGTCACTGCCATTGCGGAATTTTCCTTCGGCAAACCGAATCGACGTCGGCAGTGAACCCGGCTGGTCCTTGGTGCCGTGACAGTTCATGCAGACCCGGCGATAGATGGCTTCTCCGCGCTGCAGCGACTCCTCGTTCGA
>JANNGQ010000610.1:0-2162 GCA_031403975.1 Planctomycetota bacterium | reverse complement strand
CACTGATACCCTTCAGCGGACTGTGGAAATCAGGGGAAACGAGCAGTTTCGACGGCTATTACAAGCAGGCGTTTCAATTGCTGACATCACCAGTCGCCCGCCGCGCATTGGACATTACATCCGAAGAACCTCGCCGGCGCGAGCGTTACGGAAACACACCCTTTGGTCAGGGTTGTTTGTTGGCTCGCCGATTGGTCGAAGCGGGCGTTGCTCTGGTGACGGTCAACTGGGAACGCGATGACGCTTATTGGGACACGCACGCAGACAACTTCAGGAAACACAGGGATCCGCTGTTGCCAAATCTCGACCGTGGTTTTTCTGCATTGCTTGAGGATCTGGACGATCGCGATATGCTGGACGAGACGCTTGTCGTGTGTTTGTCCGAATTTGGTCGCACTCCGAAAATCAACAACAACGCCGGCCGCGATCATTGGGCGGGTTGCAACACAGTCGTGCTGGCAGGTGCCGGAACTGAGGGAGGGCGAGTGTACGGTGCTTCCGATCGTCAAGCCGCCTGGCCGACCGATGCACCCGTTCGACCAGGAGATCTGGCCGCCACAATCTACCATCTGCTCGGTATCGACCCGCGTACTGTGTTGAGAACACCGGAAGGCCAACCGATGCATCTCTCTGATGGAGAACCGATTTGGGGACTGCTGGGATAGCATCGCGTCAGTGCCTTTGAATTCCCGGCAGTTCCGCCAGCCTGCAAGCAGCGTCGGACTGATCGACCGACGAGACTCCGGTCTGGGGGACCGACGCGGCTGAGAAGAAACGATTTGAGTGGGGTCAGCTGCCCTGCAATCTCGTGACACCGTCTCGCAAGGCCTGTAAACTGCCGGCTCTTTCCTTTGCTGCCACCATTGATTCCGCAAGTTCCGGAACCCACGAAGCGGAAAACCTCAACGCACGAACTCTCCGGCTGCATCCGTCCAGCCGGAGAGTTCGCAGTTCGTGACGCTGCAATTCGGGCGTTCCGGGTGTCACGAGTGACAAGCCATATTTATGACCAACACTATTGAAGAACTGACGGCCAAGTTTCTGCAAACCTGTGACGAGGCAGGTGAAAGCGAGCAGCTGGTCATTGAGCGCCTGACGAAACGACTTCACATCAGCCGCAACACCTACCAGGACTTCGAGGAGACCTTGACCGCAGGGCAACGCCTTGCCGACCGCATAGCAGTCTTTGGCGGTTCGTGGACTTTCATACTTATTTTCCTGGCAGTGCTTCTTTTCTGGATAGTGCTGAATACGATACTTCTGGCGCCGTTCGGCGAGCCATTCGATCCGTATCCTTACATTTTTCTCAACCTCATTCTGTCGATGCTGGCGGCCTTACAGGCCCCTGTGATTCTGATGTCACAGAACCGCTATGCGGCTCAAGACCGGGTTGCCGCCGCACACGATTACGAAGTCAACCTGAAGGCTGAATTGGAGATTCTGGCGCTGCATCAGAAGATCGACTCATTGCGCGAACAACAATGGGTGGAGCTGGTGGCAATGCAGCAAGAACAAATCAAGCTGCTGAACCAGTTAGGTACGGACCGGAAGTAGCCATTATCTCGGGACGTCCGACCAGACTGTGCAGCGTGCGGGCTCCGCTGCCGCGGTATGTATCGAGTGGCTAAAGAGTGGTCCGCCACTGACCGATGTTGTCAGCCGCTCCACACAATCCTAATATCGTGACTCCATGACCTCACGCAAGTCCAGTAATCATCGGCTGAGTCCGGCACCACTTTTGTTGCTGCTGGCCGGCGTCGTCGCAATGTGGGCGCTCTACTGGCTGGTGGTCGTTCTTTTCCCTTTCCAGGGCGAGTTCTGGGACGCTCGGGGAAAGTTTGGAGATATGTTTGGCGCCTTCAATGCGCTGTTTACCGCCTGTGCTTTTGCCGCGGTCATGCATGGGGTCCGTCTGGAATATAAAGCGTCGCTGCGACAGGAACTGCATTCAGCCCTTTCCGCTGAGCTCGACACACTCGTACAGCTCTACGCGATGCCTGAGGCGCAACGAGCGCCCGTCTGGAGCGCCATCATAGGCGCACCGGGACGCCCCGGCAAAGACTTGCCGATCGAACGAGCCCAAAAGAGCTGCCAGGAGACCTAAGAACGGTAAAAAGTCCTTGAGATAGATTAGCGACGTTACGAGTCCACCTTTTCCGCCC
>JANNGQ010000609.1:0-3627 GCA_031403975.1 Planctomycetota bacterium | reverse complement strand
GGCGGTAGATCTCTTTGGCGGTCGCGTCGTACCAGTCGGCGGATTTCGGTTCTGTAATCTGTCCCCAGCGACGCATCTGTGTCAGGAACCACACTCCATCGCTGTACCACGGATAGGTGCAGTCGTACTTGAAGAAGACGTTAAAGTCCGGCATCTCACGCTTGTCGGTCTTCTGAAAGAAAAAGTAACCTGTCATCGAGTTCTTGATCACGTCGAAATCCGCGCCGACATAATCAGGACGAGACAGAATGCGGCAGGCTTCTTCGCGGTTGATCAGGGTGCCATTCACGTCTGTTTCATCCAGCCACTTGCCGGCCCGGATCATGGCTTTCACCACCGCAATGTGTGTCTGAGGATTGTCATCCGCCCATTGCTTTGTGACACCCAGAACCTTCTCCGCTTTGTTTCGGTAAATGTCGAAATTCGTCGTGACGGGAACGCCGATGCCTTTCGCAACAGCCTGCTGATTCCACGGTTCGCCGACGCAGTACCCCTGAATGTTGCCAGCTTCGAGCGTCGCCGGCATCATGGCTGGCGGAGTGACAGAAAGTTCGACCTGTGCATCCGTGCGGCCTCCTGTGTCACTTTCGGAATACATCCCCGGATGAATGCTGGCAGATGCCAGCCAGTAGCGTAGTTCATAGTTGTGAGTCGAGACCGGAAACACGATCCCCATCTGCAGCTTCTTTCCCTCAGACAGCATCTGCTCGACAACAGGCTTGATTGCCGTGGCTTTGATCGGATGAGTCGGGTTCGGGGTCCGGAGAGACTCGTCATGCGACTGCATTTGCTCCCATACAGAATTGGAAACAGTAATTCCGTTCCCGTTGAGATCCATTGTGCAGGCCGTGACGATGTGAGCTTTTGTCCCGATGCCGATTGTGGCGGCAATGGGCTGTCCGGACAGCATGTGAGCCCCGTCCAGTTCGCCGTTGATCACATTGTCCAGCAGCGTTTTCCAGTTCGGCTGAGCAATTGCTTCAACTTGCAGTCCCTCTTCTTCGAAGAACCCCTTTTCGCGGGCGATCACCAGCGGGGCACAGTCGGTCAGTTTGATGAAACCGAATCTGAGCGTGGCCTTTTCGGGCGAAAGGGCGGAATGCTCAACGACAGCGGACTTTCCCGAACTGGCAGCGGAAGCTGCAGCGACTACAGATTCCGATGCCGTCTCCGGGACAAGTGCTGCAGACGATTGAGTGCCGACGGATTCCGAAGGAGCATTTGTTGACTCAGAATCACCGCACCCAGGTATCGTCAGTACGGCAATGGATGACAGCAGCAGGATCGCCAGGGAACTCAGCAGCAGAAACAGCCCTGGAAAGTGTTTTCGAAACGTTGGCACGCACAACTCCGGAGACGAAGGCCGACCTGTCAACACATCACCGCGTAATGGCTCTCATGTGAACCGGATCGCAAAGTCTGTGCCCGTTGTTCTGCCTGCGGCCTCGTAAAGTCACTTCAATGCCCAGGCTGTGGCAAATTCGAAGCATTTGACGCATGCTTTTCGCGCAAAGTTAATATGCTGGACAAGTGCATCTCGATGACGACTGAACACACAGTGGGCAGAGTTGCACGATTCGAGGGCGAGTGGCACTCGATTGGCCGGCCACAGACCGCATGAGTGGAATGGCTTGAGCCGCCGGTTTGTGTTCGTGAAAACACCTCCCAAAACAAGTCGTTAGCGCCTTGCTGAGCTCTTGTGCATTTGGGTCGACGCTGCTGGATATTCAACCGCCACATGAATCGTGAACGGTCGACCTCAGCAGAATTGTGATGCTCCCTTCATTCTGCGTTCCGGCTCGCCGAGAACTCCTAAAGCACAAGTCCGTTGGCCACCGGCGAAACAGGAGCGGCCGACATTGAATGGCACGATGACACTTGTGCTCAGGATTCGGAGCGAACAGGAATGTCTCGTAACGTGTGGCCACTGAGCCGGACAATTCGCGTGATCGTTCTGGCAGTTATTGCGTCAGGTATCTGCAAAGCGGCTGATTCCGCCGGTCTCGTCGAGAGGTGCACTTCTGACCCTCCCGCAGGTTGCGGAGAAGGCTCCTGCGGCGAAGAGGGCGAATGCCTCACTACGAAGTACAAACTGCTGGATTGCGATGCACTGTTTCAGTATGTGGCGGGCGATGAGCCGCTGCTGAAATGTCTGAAAGATCAGAAGGCCGGTGACCTGACCTGGAGTGCCGGCGGCGAAGTGCGTTATCGGCATATGGATGAACGTAACCGTTTGCGGCCCCCCGGCCCCGGTCATTCGGACTACGAACTGTGGCGGATCACTCCGTTCGTTCAGCTCAACTACAACGACTTCATCGGCGGCTATGTGCAGGCGATTGATGCGTCGATGTTCGGCCTCGATGCACCGTACACACCGTCGCAGATCGACGTGAACCGGTCGGACCTGGTTCAGTACTATGCCGAATTGAACTTCGGTGAAGTCTGTGACGGCAACCTGAAGTATCGCTATGGTCGTCAGTTTCTGCAGTACGGCGGCCAGCGGCTGTTGTCATCGCTGGCCTGGGCCAACACCTACCGCAACTTCGAAGGCCATAAGTTCATGTACGCGGGCGACGACTGGGACATCGACGCCTTCGCGATGCAGAGCCTGAACGCGGCGGCCGGCAACAGTCTGCATTCCTACAGCTTCGATACTCCGGATGAGAGCCGATGGATCAGCGGCATCTATTCGACTTTCAAAGGGATCGAGAACAACTCGGTCGACCTCTACTACCTCTTCTTCGACGAGACTCAGTCCAGCACTGCCCTGATGGACGGGACACGACATACGATCGGGATGAGGCTTGCGGGTCCCATATCAGTTGCTCGTATTGAACAACTACTCAAAGCATCTCTCAAAAGCGCGAGTATATATCGAGCGCTTGAATCTCTGGTTTCAGCGGGTCTGGTTCATCGTATCGACGTGGGAGATAGTCACTCCACATATGAGATCAGTCATGGCCGCAGACATCACCACCACCTCATTTGCACTAGTTGTGGAGACATAGAAGATGTGGAAAAATGCTCACTGATAAAACTTGATTCCTCAGTGCTTTCTGAGTCAAAGAAGTTTCGATCACTTGACCGTCATTCACTTGAATTCTTCGGCACATGCAATAAGTGCGCAACATAAGGGATCTTCATACTCGCTTTTATACTATTCATAATCATACATACCATGACCGTACTCATCGCCATCATCGCCTCACTCGCAGCCTTCGTTGGGGGCGCTCTCGCGTTGCGTTTCCGTGACAAGCTCCACATCATTCTGGGGCTCTCTGCAGGTGCAGTGGTCGGTGCAGCACTCTTCGATCTCATCCCGGAAGCTATCGAGCTCGGAGGGTCAGTCTTCCATCCTGAACAGATCACTGCATTCACTGCGCTCGGTTTCCTCATCTACCTCGTGCTCGATCGTGTTTTTTCGTTCCATACTCATGGCAGCAATCAGATTCACAGCGATGGAGCGGTGGAGAGTGAGAGTCATGAAGCTGGGGAACACCACGACGATGCACGCGGCTCTCTCGGCGCGGCGAGCTTCTGTCTCCACAGTCTCATCGATGGTATCGCGATCGGTCTCGCATTCCAGGCATCCGCTGCCATTGGCGCCGTCGTCGCTGTCGCCGTCGT
>JANNGQ010000608.1:0-2429 GCA_031403975.1 Planctomycetota bacterium | reverse complement strand
GCGGCGATTCGATCGAGGCACGCCTTCGTCGCATCGACGCTCGACACCTCGCGCGTCTCGAGGCGCTTGCCCAGCTCGAGCATCGTCATCCATTTCTACGAACACTTTTTCTATGAACACTTTGACAGAACGACGATCGCTGTTCTGTCTGAATACCTCCGCGAAGAGAGAGCGACACTCGTTGCACGACACATCGGTGTCGCTCTCTCCTTCGTTTCCAATGCTGATCTGCCGCGATGGTGGACGCAATGCTGTGTTTCTGTAAGACAGCGGAATCGGATTGAGTTTCCGACCACACCCGGATTGCGGAATGTTGATTCTCTGAATGATGTCCCCACCTCTCGAAGGACTCCTATTATGCGTTTTCTTGCATTGCCATTTCTGTTTCTTCCGATCTGTTCGATCAGTCTCGCAGATGCCCCAGTGGAAACTCCTCGCCCGGTCCCCGCGACTCGTCCGGAGATGAAGGAGCTGCTGGAAGATATGAAAAAACGTCCATTCCGAATTCCGTTGCCGGAACTGACGGACAAAGAGAAGGAAGAACTTGGCGAACGTGGGGGCAGTTATGAAAGCCGGCTTCGATATCACTATGTGCCTCAATCAGAGGGCTCCGTTTTTGGCGCAGGCCGACCGCGATCAGGTTCAGGCACAGGCGGTCCGGGGACTGGCGGGACCGGCAATGCGGCTCCCGGCGGCGCGGGAACTCCCCGGCGAGATTTCAGTCGCAACGCCGATGAGAACATGACGCTCAGCTATCAGTTCAAGACGATGCTGTTCTGGATCGTTTCGCGAACCAACAACTGCCAGTATTGTCTCGGACACCAGGAGTGGAAACTGTCTGCCACCGGAATGACGGATGATGCCATTGCTGCACTGGATTCTGACTGGTCTGCCTACAACGAAGCCGAACAGGCTGCATTTGCGTATGCCCGTTTGCTGACGTACGAGCCGCATCGTCTGTCGGACTCCGAAATTGACGCTGTGAAGAAGCACTATACGCCGCTGCAGATCCTGGAAATGACAATGTCGATGGCCGGAAACAATGCCATCAACCGCTGGAAAGAAGGCACAGGTGTGCCTCAGTCTTCGGGCAATTCATTCAATCGCCGCCAGGGTGACGCGGCTGCACCACAGGCGGCATCTGATCATGGCGATACGTTTGTAACGCCGACGGCCGCGAAATTTACCAGCGCGATTTCGGTCGTGGCTCCGATCGAACTGACAGCGGGCAAGCCGACGGGACGAGCAATGAGCACTCGACCGGCGATGGAATCCCGCGAAGATGTAAAGGCCGCACTTTCTGCTGCCCGGAAGCGATCGTCCCGACTGCCGCTGGCTGATGAAGCGGTTGCCGCAGCATGGCTGAAGGATGCCGCTCAGGATGTCCCGGCCTCTAACTGGGTTCGGCTCCTTGCAAACTTCCCCAACGAAGGCCGCGGCCGGTTGCCGAGCCTGGTATCCCGTGAAAAGCAGACCGGGGATCTGACAGAGCTGCAAAAAGCTCAGGTCAACTGGATCATCGCTCGCCAGGATCGAGCTTGGTATGCAACAGGCCTTGCAGAGAAACAACTTCAAAAGCTCGGACAGACGGAGGATCAGATCTTCGCACTCGACGGCGACTGGAAGGAGTTCAGTGCCGGAGATCAATCATTGTTCCGATTCGCCCGAAATCTGTCGGCCTGTCCGGTTGCATTGACAGACGAAGACGCCGCTGCAGCGCTCAAGGGAACCAGTCCTCGACACGTCGTTCAGCTGATCAATCATGTCGCCAGCAGTGCTTATTTTGACCGAGTCACGGAGGCGGCTGGTCTGCCGATTGAAGAATGACTGAATTGACGAAGACCGGGAAAGACACAATCGCAGATCGATGCTCTCGACTGGGACTGGAAAGATTTCACACCACGAGAACAATCGCTGTTCGGGGTCGCGAAGAACCTCGCAGCATCTCCTGTGATTCTGACTGACAGCGGACAGATCCCAACGCGAGCTTCAGTCCGCAGTACGGAGTCATGTACTGAAACCAGGCATGTCTGGTATTTGGCAGGAACGGATCCGGCCTCACTGAATTCAGAGACCTGCTGCATCCGTGATGGACAAGCTCTAGGTCGGTTGAAGCAATGACGGGATTTTCCGGTTCTGCCAGGCATATGTTCACATTTAGAAACGGACGTATTGATATGGTTAAGAGATCTCTCTTCCACCGAAACTTACTCCCGATCCTTCGCCCGTGGCTGATGACGCTTGCCGCTCTGATATGTGGACTCAACGGAATCGGATATGCAATGGACCATCCACGAATTCCCGTCCTTTCTGACGCTGACACCTGGAATCTGCTTCCTGCTGCATCACGAGGCAGTGATCAGCAATTGCCGTCGTGGGCGGGAATGCTGGCCGCGGAATTGCCGCGTACGACGGCCGCTGTTTTGCAG
>JANNGQ010000607.1:0-3777 GCA_031403975.1 Planctomycetota bacterium | reverse complement strand
TTTCCCGTGCGACTTCGTGAACTTCTTTGTGGGGCGGGCTTTCAGCCTGCCAATGACAACGAAAAGATCGAGTGTTCTGGCTGGTCTCGGCAGGCTGAAAGAAAGCCTGCCCCACGATGTTTGAGGCTGTAAGAATTCATGGCAGCGAGTCTGAATGCCTATCTGTTTGTTGGAGCGGTTCTGTTTGTCTGCGGTGTCGTCTGCATGGCGACAAAGCGGAACGGGATCGGCGTTCTGATGGGCGTGGAATTGGTGCTGAATGGTGCGAATGTGAACTTCGTGGCGTTTTCACGGTACACCGATCTCGGTCTGGACGGACAGGTGTTTTCGTTGTTTGTGATTGTGTTGGCGGCGGCGGAAGCTGCAGTGGCTCTGGCGATTGCTCTGAACTTCTATAACAACCATCTGACGATTGACGTGGACCGTGCGAACAAGCTGAAGGGTTAGAGTATTCTCCGTAACTCGATCGGCGTTTTTAGTTCTCGGGCTGAGAGTTTACTGTTGGCCCGCCGCTCGACGCCGTTAGGGAAGTTTTGTAGCCGGATTCGTGAGAATTCGGATTGATATGACGTCGCCCGAAGTCTCGCGACTTCGGCTACAGCTCCAACGCCGGAGTTGTTGATTGATGTTCGTGAATCTCAGCCGGCGGAGCGGCTGGACAACAGTAAATCACAGCCGAACGGCGGGCAAAGAACGGTCGTTTTGTACTCCTGGATGAACCATGGTCGGTGAAACACTGAGGAACCTGCTGACAATCGCCTGGCTTCTGCCATTGGCGGGGTTCGCCGTTGAGATCTTCGGCGGGTTCTGGGGATCGCGCAAGAGCCGCGTCGCGGCCTGGATGTCCGTGGGCTGCATTGCGACCGGGTTTCTGTGCAGTGCGAGTGCCCTGGTGATCTGGGGTGAGTCGAACGAGTGGACCGTTCTGGAGAAGGCCGGTCATCACGGCGGCGGGGAAGGCGCTGAGCCGGGCCATGCGACGGTGCGTACTGCGTCATCGTACGCATTGACGTCGATGGTGACCGATGAACATCAGCCCCAGAACTCCGCGGAAACGCATCTCGGCCCAGATGGGGCCAAGCTACGGTCGGCGGGTGGGCAGACGGTTTACTCGGGAACGTTCTACTACCTGGCGCGTTTCGGCTCGCTGGATGTTTCGCTGGATTACTATATCGACAGTCTGACACTCGTGATGTTCACGATGGTGACGTTCATTGCAACGTGTATCCATGTGTTTGCCATGGGCTACATGTCCGAAGAGCTGACAGAAGAATACGTCGATCATCAGGCGCATCTGTCGAACGGGCATCATGTGCATCGTCCGGGACGCTATCATCGGTTCTTTGCGTTCATGTCGCTGTTCTGTTTTTCGATGCTGGGTCTGGTGCTGGCAGGCAATATCTTCCAGGTCTTTATCTTCTGGGAACTGGTCGGCATCTGCAGCTACCTTCTGATCGGCTTCTACACGGAACGCAAGACCGCCAGCAATGCGGCCAACAAAGCGTTCATCATGAACCGAATCGGCGACTTCGGCTTCCTGATCGGCCTGATGGTCCTCTGGACATACTTTGGAACGTTTCGATTCGGCGAGACGGTCAACGACCAGGGCAACGTGGTTCAGGCCGGCCTGTTCCAGATGCTGCAGCGAGACGATGCGGGCAACGTGGTCCGCGATGCGGCCTCCGGCGAAGTTTTAATTGGTGCAGATTCGGCTGCCGGAGTCGGCATTCCGAAGACAATCCCCTACTTCCTGCTGGTCGTTGTGGGACTGGGTGTCTTCGCGGGCTGTGTCGGCAAGAGCGCTCAGTTCCCGCTGCAGACCTGGTTGCCGGATGCAATGGAAGGCCCCACTCCGGTCAGTGCGCTCGTTCACTCGGCGACGATGGTCGCGGCGGGTGTGTACCTTGTGGGACGCTTCTATCCGATGTTTGTCCAGGAAGTGCTGCTCACGATTGCGTACGTGGGCTGCATCACGCTGTTCCTCGCCGCGACGATTGCCGTCGTTGCCACGGACATCAAGAAAGTCCTGGCGTACTCAACGATCAGTCAGCTGGGATACATGATGCTTGGGCTGGGCGTGTTCGGCTGGGGGGCCGGACTGTTTCATCTGATCACGCATGCGTTCTTCAAGTCACTGATGTTTCTGTGTTCCGGCAGTGTGATTTACGGCTGCCATCACGAACAGGAAATGACAAAGATGGGCGGGCTGTGGCGCAAGATGCCGATAACAGCGTTTACGATGCTGGTCGGAGTGATCGCGATTGCCGGACTTGCGATTCCCGGCGTGATCGCCTTTTCCGGATACCATTCGAAGGATGCCATCGTGGCCACGGCTCTGGCATTTGTGAAAGCCAACCCTTCGCACTTTCTGCTGTTTCTGGTTCCGCTGATAACGGCCGGCATCACGGCTTTCTACATGTTCCGGCTGTGGTTTTATACGTTTGCCGGGAAGCCTCGCGATCAGCATCTTTACGATCACTGCCATGAGTCGCCCTGGCTCATGACGGGGCCATTGCTGGCACTGTCCTTGTTTGCGGCGTTCTGTGCGGTTGGCGGTGAAGAAGGACGTCTGTATCTGCTGATCACCGGCGACCAGCCAGCGCATGTGGCTCACGGGATCGCGGCAACCGCTGGTGCAGGCTCGTTGATATTGCCGGGCCATGATGCGATTCACGCTGTCCATCCGGATGCCGGGCGATTCGCTCTGTTCGCGGCGATTTCGGGGAGTCTGATTGCCTGGATTCTGTACGGCACGAACATGGTCAACACAGGCGAGATCAAACGACACCTCAGCGGGGTGCATGGATTCCTGCTCAATAAATGGCACTTTGATGAGCTCTACGACGCCCTGTTCATGAAGCCGGTTCACGTGATCGGGAAACTCTGTACATGGATTGACCGGACGATTCTTGACGGGATCCTGCACACAGCGGCCAAGTCAACGGTGTTGGCGTCGAAGTGGGATCGGGTGTTCGATGAGTCGATCGTTGACGGCTTCGTCAATCTACTTGGTAATTCCACGTTTGCGGTGGGTCGGTCTTTGAGAGTGGTCCAGACGGGGCGACTGCGTCAGTATGTGATGTTTATCGTTGTGGGTGTGGTGGCGTTGTTTGCAATCCTCTTCACAACGTTTCCGGGATAGCGTCGGACAATGAATTCAGAAATCCTTATCTCGCTGATCATTTTTCTGCCCACGCTGGGTGCGCTGATTCTGGCGATCTTCGACAGTAAGAATGCCGAAGCAATGCGATTCTGGGCGCTGGGAATTACCATCGCCACGTTCGGGCTGACTCTTGCTCTCTGTCGGGAGTTTACGTCTGCCGACGGAATGCAGCTCGTCAGTTCGCGGCCATGGATACCCACATGGAATGTCAATTACGCGCTAGGTGTCGACGGGATCAGTCTGCCACTGGTACTGCTGACGGGACTCGTCTGCATGCTTTCGATGGCGGCCAGCTGGAACATCACGAAGCATGTGAAGGGTTATCTGGTGCTCTTCCTGCTCCTCGAAACCGGCATGATGGGAGTCTTCCTGTCACTCGACTTCTTCCTGTTCTATGTGTTCTGGGAAGTCATGCTGCTGCCGATGTATTTCCTCATCGGCGTCTGGGGCGGGCCTCGCAAGGAATACGCCGCGATCAAGTTCTTCCTGTACACGCTGGCTGGCAGTGTGCTGATGCTGGTCGCGATGCTGATGTTCTATTTCAACAGCAAAGTGCAGGCAGACGGATTCAGCATGATTAAACTGGCTGAAGCCGCGACAGCCGGTAATTTACT
>JANNGQ010000606.1:0-3167 GCA_031403975.1 Planctomycetota bacterium | reverse complement strand
CACAGCAGCACAAACCAGCTATGGTTTCCCTCGCGTCTGGCATATTGCAGGCTGTCTGGATGCCATTGCAGCCGATGCGGCCTCCGGCCTTTCGTCGCTGAAGTTGGATCCTGACCAAACAACGCTGATTGGAGAGAGTTTCGGCGTCTACGTTCAAGGGCAAATAGCCAAGTCACTGGGCGGCGTCAGGCATATTCTTGCCTTCAATCCGGCAAGTGAAGCTGGGGGTTACGAACCGGTCGATCTCTGCAAATACTCTAAGCGGGCGTGGTCATTTCATACCTTCTGCGTTTACGACACCACACTGCAAATCGCTCATGCCGACTTTCTTCTGGAGACGCCCGAGGACGCCAGCCTCCTTGCACAGCACACTCATGGCATCCAATGGCTGACTCGTCTGCTCAGGGCCGATAACTTGTCATGGCTCAAGCTCAACAAGTCAGTCTCACCAGCCTGCGCGGAAGCGTTCGGTGGAATCGCTCTCCAGGACGGCGAAATCGATCCGTCGGCCATTCCTCGGATCCGCCCGTGCGTCCACCCTGAATCGACGGTACCTGAGGATTCCTCGCCAGAATCGCTGATCTCCTCATTTCGGATGGAGGGGATCAGCAAATGACTACGGCAACTACCACAGACGAATACTCTGATCCAGGACTTGAGCAGTACTTCAGCTACCTGACACTTGTGGCTGACTCGCAGATGAATGCTAAGCTCAGAGCCAAAGAAGAGCCCAGTGACATTGTGCAGGAAACGATGCTGGAGGCGCACCGCGATTTCGAGAGATTTCGGGGCAGCACGGATGCAGAGCTTCGTGCCTGGCTTCGAACCATTCTGACGAACAATCTTGTCAGTGCTGCGCGATACCATAGTCGCCAGAAACGCAACGGGGGAGAGCTTTCTCTGAATTCCCGGTTGGAGCTGGCATGCCGACAACCGCAATATTACTTTAACAACGATCCGTCATTTCCAGGTCTGAAGATCGCTCAGCAGGAACGGTCCGAAAAACTGGCTGCCGCATTACGGAGACTTCTCGCTGATGAGCGGACCGCAGTCGCTCTGAAACATTTTCACAACCGGTCAGTGGCCGAAATCGCTCAGCATCTGGGTCGGACGCAGGAAGCCGTGGCAGGGTTGCTGCGACGAAGCCTGAAGAAACTTCGCACACATTTCAAAGACGAGATTTCTGCCTCTCGCGGGATCATGGAGTGAAGATTCCGCCGGGTGCCTCTCTCGATGACTCAGGAGCGATCGATCTCGGGACGCTCCGCATGGAGATGTGTCCGCCTTCAGCATTCAGAAAGGCTGTCGGAATAATCTCCGTGCCAGACGGCGCGGATCACTACAGCGTTCAGGTCCAGTGGTACCTGTCTGGCGGGCGAGCGAATACGCTTCAAAACGGAACTGAACCGGTCCGCAAGCATGCTCCACTCATTGAGGCCCGCTTCGTGGATCTCCGGATGTTATGGTCGATGACGCCTCGCAGACACCTTTGGCGGCGGGAGTTTGCAACCCAAAGTGGCCATCACGCTCCCTCGTGATTAGCAATAAGGTGCCCCATGTCAGGTTAGTTGGCTCGTTGCCGATTCGCAACGCCGCAGAACATGGTGGTTGGCATTGGCCGCTGTGAGCGAAAGATGAAAGGCTCATCACGACGGAGCGTGATGGCTGCTTTGGCATTCAGACTCGGGACCGCTTGAATTGGTCCGTGTCCTCCGAATCGCGGAAAACTTCGAGGCCGCCATCTACTTTAGCTGTCCCCGCACTGACGGCTACCCGCGAGAATCAGGGAAGGACCCAGGAAACGCATCATTTTCTGATGGACGCAGAATTCTCAAGAATCCTGCGCTCGATCCGCCAGCCGATGTCGCCCGGTGCTTTGTAGGGTGATTCAGAGACACGCCCGTTGGCGAGTTTCGGCCCATTACAAATGCCTCTCAGGGCATCAGACTTTTATTCCCTTCAGTCAGGAAATGTGCAATGAAAAACGGTCTCTGGCGGAAAATCACGTTTGGAATCATGACCCTGTTGATTGGATTGAGCTGTTCGCCTGCCTGGTCGCAGGTTGAGACCTATCGCTCGTCTTCGTTCGGCGACAGTCTGACAGACAACGAATTCTTGTATATGCTCTTCGGCACCGACCCTGCGATCTATGGGGCCGATCCCTTCGAAGCAATGTTTAACAAGGCAGCTTGCCCGGGAGACCAACTCGCCAATTATGCAATGCTCGGGTCAACCTCGGCTGATGTGCTGCTTCAGATTCAAGCCTATGCGGCAGCTCGGAAAGCGAATGCAATTGAACGCTCCACCCTGGTGAGCATTCAGGCCGGAGCCAATGACTTTCTTGATCCGGAAAATCTTACGTTTCTGGCAGCAGCTCCTCCGGGTGAAAGCGATGCGGCTGATGCGATTGTGAACAGGATCAGGCAGAATCTGGTGAGAAGTGCTCAGGCCATCAAAAAAGTCGACCAAGCACAGGTGATTGTGTGGACGGTTCCGGACGTCACGCTGACACCATACGCGCTGTATATCGGGCTCGAAGGTGTTGCCGCCGACAACGTTCGCCTGCATATTGTGAGACTGAATCATTTCATTCGCGGAATGGGCCATCGTCAGAAAGTCGCAGTGCTGGATGTCTCATCCGTCCTCACCGCGGCGATCTTCATGCCGCCAGTCATTGCCGGAGTCCCGTTGCTGCCTCCTCCCTACTTCGGTGTTTCCTATGCCATCTTTGCCGATCCGCTGCATCCTACTGCCGTCTCGAACGGCATCACGGCGAACATGCTGATCATTGAGGCGAACAGGACCTTCGATGATTCAATCCCGCTCTACTCGGAAGACGAGCTGGCTGACATGGCGGGGCTGTCTGCGGCTCCTTAGCCATTCGTTCGCAGAATTGCACACTGGAATTCATCAGACACATCAGCAGGGGCAGACGAATGCGAATTGTTGTTTCATTTCGACTTCTGGTCAGTGCGGCAATTGTTGTGGCAGCCATCACGGAGGCCACACTCCGGAATGCGCATGGGGGCGGGCAATGTGACGGACTTGAGCAGAATCCTGATGCTCAGCTTCTGCACATTCAGGCAAAAGCCGTGCTCCGCGGACATACTGCCGGTATCTGGAGCGTTGCAATTTCTCCAGACGGCAAGATGCTGGCATCTGGCGGC
>JANNGQ010000605.1:0-12882 GCA_031403975.1 Planctomycetota bacterium | reverse complement strand
TGCCGGAATGCAGGTATCCCTGTGTCGAAGGAAATCATTGACCGGGCGAAGTCATATATCGATGAGTGTACGACCTCGGACGGAGGTGTTCAGTACAGCATTCGCGGCGGTGGTGCTCGTCCGCCGATCACCGCGGCAGCGCTGGCTGCGATGTTCAATGCAGGTGAGTACGACACCGAACTGACTCAGCGCATGCGCGATTACTGCACGCGCACAATCTGGCCGGACAAACCTGTCACGGCCAGCAATGGTCACTGGCACTACATGCACTTCTACTTCGCTCAGGTCGTGTACCGAACCGGCGGCGAGGAATGGACGAAGTATCGTGATGAGCTGAACATTAAGGTGGTGAAGGAAATGCAATCCGGCGGAGGATGGCCCGATCCTCAGGTTGGCACCGTTTATGTAACAGCGCTGAATTGCATCATGCTGCAGCTGGATAAGGGTTTTCTGCCGATCTATCAGCGATAGCGGTTCGCTCTGAAACACTGTGTCCCGCGACTCCGCGAGATTCTTCTGGATTCCGCCGTTTGTCCGGAACTATGCTTCACATGGACGGTCAGGGCAGCATCAGAATGAAGAACATTGATTTGGGTCGGTCACATTCCATCACGACGTGCCGCCACGGAATCAGAATGGCCGTCGGCCTGTTGCTGTTTGCTGGCTGCACAGAGCAGGGAACACAGCAGGCACCGGTGCGACCCGGCAGCGCCGCTGCTTCGGGCAGTCCCGATGCGGTCAAACCGTCCGTTCAGCGAATCGACGCCACAGCAGACCCCGGCAGGCAATCATCCGATGTCGACAACATCTTCGATTTCAAACCTCTGACGCTGAACAATCTGCCGCAACTTCCTCGTAGCAACGGCGAAGCCGCTGCCTCTGCTGTGGCCGTTGACCCCGAGAAACAGATTCAGACCGTCATCGCTCAGCTTCAGCCGCTGCAGGTATTGCTCGGGCAGTGGCGCGGTACGACGCGGCGCGAATACGAGTCGTTCAAGGCCGTCGACAGCCATGAATGGGTCTGGGATCTGCGGACAGAACCCGACCGTCCGGCGCTGACGGTCGCGTCGGACAAGAGTCCGTATCTGAGGACCGGCCGTTTGAGCTGGGATTCCCTGCGTGACAGGTTCACACTCGCGGCTGTGGATGCTTCCGATTCCGCGCGAAAGTTCACCGGCAGTTTCTCCGAACCGGTCCATGAGGTTGTCGGCAGCGATGATAAGCTGCACCGCGTGTTCCGATTGGAGTTTACTGAAGAAGCGGCAGTCTCCGGCCGCGAACAGTGGCAGCTGGCATTCGTTCAGCAGGAGAACAATCGCTATCTGCTGGAAGTCAGCAAACGACGGGGATCGGCGCAGTTCGCCAGGTTTGATACCGTGTCCACTCAGCGTGAAGGCACGTCATTCGCAGTCAGTGATACAGGCTATGCGGAAAAGACATGCATCATTTCGGAAGGCCTCGGAACGACGGAACTTACTTACAATGGCCGTTCGTACTGGGTGTGCTGTACGGGATGCAGAGCGGCTTTCGAGGAAGATCCCGAAAAATGGATCGCACGCGCAGCCACACGTCCGGCAAAGCCATAGCAGAGCAGTTATGCTTCTCAGTTATCCGAATGAGATACTTCGTCGTTTAACGGCAAGCCGCAGGCGACGGTGTCGGCAACGCCGTGAAGGATTCTTCGGAATGCAACTTGAGGGAATCGGTTTGTAGCCGGTGTCGTGGACGTTCGGTGTCAACGGGGCACGCCCGAATTCTCACGAATCCGGCTACAAGTATTCTGCAAGACGTTGCATCATCGAAGGTCTGCCGGCCGTATGAACCAGGAAAACAGAATTCTTGCTGTGGATATCGGCAATACGCGGGCCAAATTCGGGTTGTTTCATCTGAACGCACGAGGCCTCGCCGTGCCGTCGGAGATCACCGCAATCGTACTCGCCGAGACAGATGATCTTGGGGGAACATTGCACATATGGTGGAGCAACAGGAGCAAGGGGCCGCCGGCTGCAGCGATCGTTGCGGGGAGCGATCCGGAATCACGCGACCGGCTTCTGCACAAATGGCCAATCCAGGAATCCCGGCCGCAGACAATTGCAGCGCACACACAGATTCCGATCGACGTGGATGTGGACTTTCCCGCGAAAGTCGGCATCGACCGGCTGCTGAATGCCTTTGCCGCCGGACGAATGCTGGGCAACGGCAAAGCGGCGATCATTGTTGACTCCGGCACAGCAACGACTGTCGACCTGCTGACCTCGGACCGCGTCTTTCGAGGCGGCAGCATCCTGCCCGGACTGCGAATGTCGGCTCACGCACTGCACGACTACACGGCTCGTCTGCCGTTACTGGATGTCGACGAAAACCTGTCCGCGCTGCCGGACCTTCCCGGACGCAATACAGAATCCGCGATGAAGGCCGGGCTCGTCATCGGCCAGTTGGGAGCTGTGCGGGAACTTTCCGGCCGACTGACACAAACGGCACTCGGGCAATTCGCAGAATCAACGCCGCCGCAGGTGATTGTGACTGGAGGCGGCGGGCGTCAACTGGTCGAACATCTGCCGGGAGCGTTGTACGTTGACAGCCTGGCCCTGCACGGACTGGCCATGCTGAGTGCTGATAACCGGACCGGATCTCAGATTTTTTTGTAGTTCGGTCCCTGCAGGCATTGGTAGGATTGCCCGAATGCCGACGGGAGGAACAAGTTCATTCCGGAGGGGCGGTACTAACGCTGCACCCACCTGTGGACAACGTGCCTCCGGATTCGTGGCGTCCGGGTGTATTGTGATTCGGACGCTTATCGCTCAATACACCTGGTCCGCCGTTCGCCGGCAGACGGACCATGAATTCGGGAAGGGCCAGTCGTGCAAAACCTGCTGATAGATCGTTCTCTGCTGACGTATTTGATGACAGTGTCGGCATGTGTATTCATGAGTTCTTACGGACTTGCGGACGAACCGCCGGCCGCAGAACCACCTGCTGCGGAAGCGAAGGTCACAGATCCGCCGGGCCTGGCAGGTCACTGGAAATGTGATGTCTGCGTTACATGCAACACTGCGAGTGGTATGCAGACCGAGTGTTTTACCGGAGAAGCTCTGGATCCCGAGGAGGCCTGTTCGCAAGCCTGGCAACTCGCGATGGCGTGGGCCAACTCCAACTGTACGGGGCCAAAGCGGTTTTCTCCGGGAGAGCCGTACGAGGACTACAACGCTTTGTCGTCGCCCGCCGAATCTCGAATCGCTGCACCTGCGAGTACTGGTTCGAGTGATGGCTGCAAGCAGTTCTCTAACGGCAAACGGAAACGAAGTACACGCCAAACGCTCGGGGCAATACTACTGCGAGGCCTATAACAAAGCCAGGAGTATTGTCGGTCTGCGCATTGCAGATCCGGGCGGAGCATGCTGTGGCAGCTATCGCGTGGTTGAACGATCGTATTGCTCTCGGTGACAATGATTCCGATCGATGGCCTTATGTCCTGTCTGGCGGTCCGGCGAGAACACAGGAATTCAGTCGTTCTATTGCACGCGGATGGACCTGAGTTCCTGCGCCATCAGCTGCCGCATGCGTTGGAATGTTATTTGCCCGATCCTTCAGCGATCAGGCCGACGGAAAACCGGCGTCTTTCGGAATCGGTGATCGGCCGCGGAACCTGTCTGAGGGCTTCCTTCAGCGGGTCACGCGGCCACTTTCTGAGTCGGGTTGTGGCAGAGACAATCCAGTTTCCGTCCGGAGTGAACGGAGTCCATACGGTCGGTGTCCGCAATGCTGACGTTGCGAAATTCATCTGGTCCATATTCGAAACCCGCAGGACTTCTTCTCCTGCATCCAGATCCCAGAGTGACAATTCATCGTCGTGCATGACCAGCAGATCCAGGCCGTCCGCGCTGAATGCGACATCATACACGGGACGCCGGTTTGGATTGAATCCCTCAACAGCCAGGCCGGTCGCTGCGTCGCAGAGCGTGACTTTTCCGTCCATAGAAACGACTGCCACCTGATCGCCGTCCGGTCGAAACCGGGCCGATTGCGGAATGCCATCTGCTCTCAGTATCGTCTTGCGCTCTGTTTTTATTTCTGCAACAAATGCTGCCGGGGCTGACGCCGGACCTGCCGGAGGAATGACTGGCTTCGATGAGTTCCGGATTTCTCCGGCGACGATCAGTAGTCGGCTTTCATCCGGGGACCATTCAGCAGTCAGCACTCCGGGATCGAACGTCATCGTCTTTTCAATTCCTGAAATCAGATCCACAATGCGGACGGTCGAGTCGGAACCGGCGGTCAGCAGTTGCTTTCCGGAACTCGAAAACCGAACGATGGGAGTGATGCCCGGATTCCCTGTAAGTTCCCTGATCCGCTTGCCGTCGTCGATGTTCCACAGCAGTCCGGTTCCGGCAGCATCATAAGTGGCCAGGCGTAGTCCGTCGGGGCTGATCGCCGCATTCAGGATGGCATGTTTGTGATCCTGCAGCAGGTGCAGTCTTCGTCCGGCGAGATCCCAGGTGCTGGCTGTGCCGTCCATGGACACACACACCGCTGTTTCGCCGGCGATTCCCTCAAATACGATCGGAGCCGCATGTCGTCCGACAGATGTCAGACTCTGATAATCTTCCATCCGGATCAACGCCACATCGTGTGTCCCGAACGAAAACACGGCATGTCCGGTTTCCTCATCAAGACTGAGATGCCGGGGCTCAACGGACAGGTTCTGCGATTTTATTATCTGACCAGTCGTGACATCCCGAACGGTGACCAGCGACCGTCCGAATTCCGATTTTCCACTGTAGCCCCGGATGATCGATTCGTTCACACGGAACTCAGGCACAGCTTCGATCGACATGATCCGATCATTCAGAAACACCGGCGACATCGTCGGCGTTTCCGTCAGTGGCCGTTGTTCGCCGGTCTCCCAGTTCCACAGCAGCAATCCATCTTCAGAGGATGCGATGGCCGCGACGGGCAGAGTTTCATGCAGGGAAACGTTCGGATCGGCAATTGCCGGCGTCTTGCCGATCATTTCGCCGGTCTCGGACCGCCAGCAACAAACACTGTCTTTCGCCAGGACGTTCCATGTGAGAATGACGGTTTCGTCTGCTGAGAATACCGCCTGCTCGAATCGTGCATGCGGCTGATGGAGTGTCTGTACAGGCAAATCCCTGTCAGGCGCCCACAGTCTGGCCGTGTCTTCCGAATCGACAGTCAGCAGCCTGGTACCAGAGCCGCTGAAGATAACGGAAACAACCGCTGTGTCATGCGCTAAAGTCTGAATGATGTGTCCCGTGACAGCGTTCAGGATGACACAGTTTCCGGTGCGCTGAGCCAGCGCCACACTTCCGTTGGAGGGATGAACGTCAATGTCCCGGACAATAGCGTCGGGATCACCAGCCGGAATGCGTTTGCCGGATACTGTGTTCCACAGAATCACAGAGCCACGATCCACCAGGACCACAACAACGTCGGTACCGGGGACAGCCATCGCGTGACGTACGATGCCCGTCTCGAATGGGAACGCTGCGATTTGCCGAGATGACGGCACATGCCAGACCACGACCTCATGATCCTCAGTTGTCACGAGGCGGTCAGAACGCACCGCACGACCCGTCACCTTTCCGGGAAACTCCGAAGAGACCGACAATCCGTCGGCGTCCCGAAGTTCCGAGTGGTAGGCGGCTTTCGCAGCAACCGCGGCAAATTGTGAGTCGCTGCTGAAAGCCCAGGCGGAAGGCACTGTCCTCGCCGCGGAATTCGCCGTCGTCATACGTTCTTCTCCGCTCTGAACAGACCAGCACCGGACCGTGCCGTCTTCTGCCGCCGTCACGACGGTTCTTCCGTCACGAGTCAACCTGGCTGCGGTCAGCAATTCGGTGTGGCCTCTGAGCCGGGCGACGGTCGTCCCGTTTTCTGTACGATGGACACTGGCCTCGGACGCTGTTGTCATCAGCAGACGCTTTCCGTCATCGCTGAACGCCGCGGACAGGATCTCGCGATCAAGATCAAATCCGGCGGTCAGTCGAAATGTCCGGGTGTCCAGGATTGAAACATGCTTCCCGAACGGCAGAAACAGCGAGATCAGACGTCCGTCACGACTGACAGCCGATGCGGATTCCGGCCAGTGCCGGGGATTGAGCTGCAAACCGGTTTCAACCGCCACGAGCAGGGTTCCCTGCCGGGAACAAATCAGGAGTCGCTCAGAATCACCGGCGAACACGGCCGTCGGCTCCGGCAACGATCCGGCCTCAACCTGAAATTGCCGTAATTCGGCACCAGAGTCTGTATCCCAGACGCGCACAGTGTCGTCTTGTGCCACTGAGACGAGGCGTCGACCATCCGGACTGAACGCGGTCGAGACAATCGCGGCCGTGTGACCTTTGAACGAACTCAGCAGCCTGCCGTCCTCTGTCGCATAGACTTTGACAGAATTGTCTCGGCCGGAGAGTGCGATCCGGTCCGAGGCCGGAGAAAATTCGGTTCCCCGGACCATGTCCTGCGCGGCTTCATTCAGCGTGACATTCCTGCCGCCCGTCTCGGCATTCCAGAGTGTCGGGACCCCCGCCACGCGGACAGCGACACCAACCGGATCAGGCCCTTGCTTCGTCGCAGCGGATTCCGGATAAGGTGCGGACGTCGTGAGCAGGAGTTTTCCGTCCGGGCTGTAGGCAGCCGAAGTGATGGCTGTGCCGTCATCAAACATTCGCAGTGTTTGTCCCGTGCTCAGATCGGACTCAATTGCCGGATAGTTTCCTTTACCGAAATGCGATCTCGCCACGGTCGTCACAACCCGCCGACCGTCCGGGCTGACGTGGAGCTGATCCGGGAATTCTTCTCGCGGAGAAAACGTACGCAGTTCATGATTGGAGCTGAGTGCTGCCAGCAGCGCTGCGTTGGCATCGACGCCGGGATTCAGTTCGGCACTCTTGACCGCAAGCAGCAGTGAAAGGCCGGGATTCTCTTCCTTCACGAGTGACGAGTTCGCTGTCAGCCGAAGCCCTTCCGACTTGTGCAATAAGGACTCGGCCCGTCTGCGCTGCTGTGTTTCGGCTGTCAATGAATTCAGGATTACGGCCGACGCGGCCAGCGATGCCATACACAGCAGGACGACCGCCACCACGCCTGAAGTGGCCAGAACGACATGCCGCCGGGTCCACCGTCGACACTGCTGCATCAAGGTCGGACGCCGGGCCAGAATCGGCCGGTCCTGACTGAAGCGTCTCAGATCATCGGCCAGCTCCTGAGCCGTCTGATAACGGTCATTCGGGTCCTTCGACATCGCCTTCAGAACAACGGTCTCCAGGTCTTCCGGGACGTGAGGGTTCACTCGCCGGATTCTTGCCGGGTCGTCGAAACACACCTGCTTGATGATCTCTTTCGGTGTCTGGCCTCCGTAAGCCTTCTTCAAAGTCAGCAGTTCGTACAGTGTCACTCCCAATGAGTAGATGTCGGTTCGCTGGTCAACCAGAACCCTCTGGCCGAGAGGTTGCTCTGGACTCATGTATCGCAGTGTCCCGATCACCTCACCGGTCATCGTCAGTGCACCAGCTCCCTGAACCTGAGCCAGCCCGAAGTCTGTCACCCAGAGATTTCCATGATCGTCCAGCATCAGGTTGGAAGGCTTGATGTCGCGATGCACAATGCCGAGCTGGTGCGCATAGTGGAGCGCTTCAGCAGCCTGGACTCCGATGTGAACGACCGATTCAAAGACTTCGCGTGCGGCTACCGACGGCCTTCGGTCGGTCATCATCCGGATGAAGTCTGCGGCTGGAAAAGAGTTCGCCGACGCAGAGCCCTGTCCTGACGTCGAGAGTGTTTTCAGATCCTGAAATTGCTGCAACCCTTTCTCGTCTTCTGTACTGCCCGCAAGCCGCGGTGTCTCCCCGGACGGAAGGATCACTTTCGATTCCACCAGATTTCGCGCCTGCCGGATGAAATGCGCCAGGTCATGGCCCTGAATGAGCTGCATCGCGTAGTAATGAACGCCGGCATCAGTACCGACGGCATAGACGGGAACAATGTTCGGATGATGCAGTTGCCCGGCAGCGCGGGCTTCGTTCTGAAAGCGCTGAATCTGTCGCTGATCCATGCGTCCTGCGAGCGGCAGCACTTTGATCGCGACTTTGCGCTGCAATGATTCCTGCGTAGCCTCGTAAACCACTCCCATGCCACCGTGGCCGATTTCCCGCAGAATCGTAAAATCGCCGATTCTGCTGCACGAATTCAAGTGGGGGTGGCGCAGATGACTGTGGACCCGCTGCGCACAGGTTTTGACATCTCCTGCCAGTGCTCCGTCCGCGTCATTTTCAGGTGGCGCAGCATCCCGAAAGCCAGTCATCACCGGCGGCCCTGCAATCCACGTCGGTGACTGTGTATCCATTCTGAGAATTGACTTTTCTGAATCAGCCATTTCCGTACTCCCGATCCAGGGATTCGCATCGTGGCGGCATCCGCCACTCACTCTGCAGCAGTATGCCAGGATCGAATCGGAAACAACACTCTGTCCTGACAGGCTGTGTGACTTTGCGCCGATTCTGGCAACGCTGCGAGGGATTTTTGTAGCCGGATTCGTGAGAATTCGGAGGGAAGCCGGCGACTCCGAAGTCTAACGACTCCGGCTACAGCTCCAACGCCAGTAATTTCATTGAAAGAAATCCTTCACGCGGTTGCGATTCAGGACGAAGGCCCTTGTTCTGGCTTCGCGCAGCGTCCTGTTGACCACGAAGCACAGCTCGCCGAAATCACAGACGCATCGTGGCTTAAGCAATTCTTAACATGACCGGGTTAGCCTTCACGCAAAACTGGTCACTTTCCGATCGCAGTGTGACGATCGGGCGGCAGGAGATGCGGCGAGGGTTGCGGCGCGTGAGTGCAATGATGACGAGAAGTACTTTGTTTTTGCTGGGCTTGTCGGTCGTCATCGGCTGCGGAGGCGGTGGAGAGGACTTCAGCCAGCCGCCGGCAGATATTCAGCGGCGACTGACCGATGCGGCAAAGATTGATCCTGCCGCAGAGGAAGCCGCCGCCGCCACGGTTGCCGAAATCACTGACCAAGGTCCGTCAGACCCAACGCGGGAGGCGACCACAAAGGTTGATTCGAGTCCGGTTGTCGGCGGAACCAAAGCCGCGTCCATTCCTGAGACAGCGGTCGCCGCCACTGAGGCAACCTCCACAACCCCTTCATCGGAAGTCACCGGTGATGACGCGCCCTTGACCGCCAGCGGAAAAACATCGGCTGCAATTGCTGAGAAGCAGGATGCAAACAGCCAGAAGTCGGTCGTCGGGAATGCTCAAGGACTGCTCGACAGCCTGAAGGGCACTTCGGGACCTGGTGCCGGGAATTCACCAGGTCAAACAAACCCGGATGGCGAAAACTCGCTGCAAACGATCTCACGTTTTGGTCGGTTCGCAATGACGCGAGGCCAGTGGCTGCAGTTGGTCACGAAGCTCACGCGACGATTCTTTGTCGCAGCCACACCCGACGGAAGTCGTCTGGCCGCATCATCCGGTGAACGCAGCGCCGGAGTTGTGAACACACGCATGGAGTTGCTGAGCCCAAACGCTCAGAATCCCCGAAACGCCGACCCCGCGGTGTCGATCGAGCCCATCCTGCAGTCCGTCACGGGACTCAGAGGAATCATCAACGCGGTTGAACTGACTCCTGACGGGAACCTGATGCTGATTGGTACAACAGACGGTCGTTTGCTGGCTCGCAGCACCGCCAGCACGACCGACTGGGATTTGTATGCCCGCGATCTGTTTCTGTATCAGGACGAGCACCGGAAGACGGCGAGACTCAGCGCAGAAGCGATCGTCGCCGTGCGATGCCTGCCGGAAGAGCGAATCCTGACCGTCGACGGCGATGGTTTGTGTGCGCTGTGGAAAATGAACGACGCCGTGCACCCGCCGACTCCGATTCTGCAGATGACCGTTCAACAGGCGAAGAGCCCCGAGCCGGAGACCATACTCGTTGCCCCGGCGTTGTCTTTCAGGGTGACCGGCTTTCAGGTACTGAGTGTGTCTGTTTCGGAAAGCGGGCTGTTCGGTGCAATCGTCACTTCATCCGAAGAAATCACGATCTTCGACACGACATCCGGAGTCGTTCTCGACACATTGACGGCGGCGCATTTTGCCGACACACAGCCGGTTTGCGCTGAATTTTTGCCTGATCGTCGAGAAATCTTAGTGGGACTTGCTGACGGTCGGATCCTCCGTCGGGCGTTTGCCGACGGGACGCCGGTGTCGGGCACGGACGACAGCGGTAACATCGTCGAGTACGACGCCATGTTTGTGCCCGATCTGAATGACAGTCGCGGGGCCATTACCTGTCTGCAACTGGCACCGGAGCACTCGATGCTGTATCTCGGCAGCATTGACGGTACGGTCTCGCGGCTCGATCTGACTCAGCGGCGGCTGGAGACGACCGTGAAGCTGCACGAAGGCCCAGTGCTGGAATTCCGCATGACGCGTGTCGGTGTCATGTCCATCGGTGCTGATCGTCGAGCCCATCTGTTCGACATGCCGGTGACACTGCTCAATCCGAACCGTGACACAGTCCGCACGATTGAGCTGCCTGTGGACCAGACTCTGGAGGATACGGAGACGGAAGAGGAAGCGGCGGCGACTGCGGCGAATGCGACGGCGAAGAACAGGAAATCCACTCGCCCCAGGACCGGTCCGGCAGCGGCTCCACCGGAGGAAGTTGATCTCAGCCTCACAGGAATCCGACCGTCGGATGCAACCAGGTGTCTGCTGGAACACCAGCTGCGAAGTGCGATGGAAGCACCGGCCGCCCTGCAGCTGCGCAAAACGCTGCTGGAACATCTCGGTCAGCAATCTGCTGCTGCAGGCCTCGGAAATGAACCTGCGGAGGTCGCTGCGGGTGCTCCGCTGCGAACCGGTGAGATCACAAATGAATCCGCGATTGCGCCGGGTGAATGGGATCGGATTCTGCTTGCCATTTCAGACGACGGCATCACCGCAGTTTCTGCTCAACGCAGTCGAGAAATCCGGTCAGAAGTGGACGTCCGTGCCAAGGCCATCTGCGTCTGGGATATGGCCACCGGTACAAATCTTCGGCGATGGACTCAGCCGGGGAATCTGCGCCGACTCGCTCTTGATGAGATTCAGCACACGGTCATTCCGACGCCCGTGATCGCCCGGCTGTCAATCCCCGACGGCCAGTTTCTGCATGATCCGTCGCAGCGACATGTCTCCTGCGCGTTTGCCCCGGATCGACTCTCATTGGCGCTCGGGCATTTCGGTACACCCGGAACGGCTGGCAATTCGCTGACACGCGTTTCACTGCGGGACCGGACTCAGGTCAGCAGTCTGGAACGTTTCGAAGCAACAATCCCGGCAATTGCATGGTCAGAATCCGGCGAAACACTGTTCGTCAGCACACGGGAACGTGATCAGACACGACTGCTTGAAATCGACCCCTTATCGCTTTCACTTCGTTCAGAGATCCTCAGAGAGCCGCTGTCCGGAAGTCTGTCTACAGAATCTGCGGATCCGGCGACCGAACGCAGCGGGGCGGTCCTCATTGTTCCGTCACCGTCGGGCAAAATGCTGCTGACATGGGGCAGTTACGAAGACGGGCCTCAGCTTCGACTCCTGCGAAAATCCAGCAGCAGCTGGCCTCAGGAAGACGTCTCCATCGTTAAGGAAGGCGACGCCGCCCTCGAACTGGCAGCGACCGACCTCCCGGCCGTGTTCGTCAATCATCAGGATTCACGCCTCGCACTGCTGACTGGTAAAGGACTGGCAATTCTGAGCACTAAAAAGTTTGTCGTTGAGCAGGTGCTTCCGATCCCTTCGTATGGAGGACATCGTCCTGTGGCTCAATTCTCGCCGGATCACACCTGGCTGCTCACAGGTGATGGAGAAGGCACCGTCTGGGCATTTTCACTTTACAATCTGACGCGCAAACCCTTGAAATTTTCGGCTCACTCCGGCCCCGTCGCTGGATTGGCAATTTCCCCGAACGGCCGCTACCTGATCACCGCCGGCGAAGACAACCGCCTTCGTTCATGGCGAGTCGACGGATTCCTGAAGCGCTGAAGGCGGAGAAATCAGCTTTCGACGGCTTCTCTGAAAAACTGACGCACATTCCGGAACACGCTTCACTCCGTCGAACGAAATTCCCGGGTCCTGTCTTTCAAGGGATCCGGTTTTTGCAGCTGCAGGACAAAGGCCACAGTCGCGATCAGCAGAGCTGTGACAACACAGATTCCAATTGCGAAAATTGCTCCGCGGCCAAGTTTAACACCGAACACTTTTTCTCCGAGGATCAGGTCGTCCCCGGAACTGGCGGTGGATGACGAGCTTGCATCGGTGCTGTCTGCGGATGATCCCGCGGTGCCTGTTGAGAGGACGGTTTTGAGAGTCGACAGATCCTCGGCAATCCGGAGTCGAGTCGCGCATTGCTTGCAGCGACCGGTACGACCGCGGTGCACTGACTGCAAACGCAGCTCCTGGCGGCAGACTGGACAGTCAATGATTCCCGGGGCCCTCGCGCGGGACATCAAGACCTGTTCGGATCGTGCCGCTTCAGTCGCCTGGAACAGAGGCGAAGAACCGAGACTTTCACCGGAATCCCGTTTCGAGCCGGTGGAGTCTGCTCTGGACCGAACTGTGGAATTTGCAGCCGTGGCGGCCTTGCTGCTTCTGACGGCTTTCAGCTGAAGACCTGAGATCGCCGCCTCAGCAAACTCTGCACAAGTCGCGAATCGCTCTTCCGGTTTCTTGCTGATCGCTCGTGCGACCGCCCGCGCTGTGGATTCGGAGACTGCCGGACGGACTTCGCTCAGCAGCGGCAGTTCGCGGCGAGTTTGATTCACCATTGTGGCCGATGGAGTCTTGCCCAGCATCGGCGGTTTTCCGATGAGAACATTGTAG
>JANNGQ010000604.1:0-5051 GCA_031403975.1 Planctomycetota bacterium | reverse complement strand
GGACCTACACCGGAAAGCCGATCCAAAAAGAAAGCCGCCCCAAGTTCGTATCGCTGCATCGTCGCGTTAAGCTGAGCAAAACCCAGAGCCTGCCAAAACCACTCACCTCATGCACCGTTGTTTGAGAGATGTGGCACTAGCCACCGGTGTTTGTTCGTTAAAATGCAGCAAATACACCGGCTAAGTCCACGCCATTGGGCACGAGTCCGTTGGGGGTCGAATATGGGCCAGTCGAACTAAGCCCGCGCTGGGAAACCCGTGGTCAGGAAATGCGATTGAAATTACGACGACGGCCGCGAAAGAAAAGGCACAAACTTCCGAGTCCTGAGCAAATCCAGAACGTCAGTAGTTCGGGGGCACAAAAAAGGCCGTTGCGCATCCATTCGGACACGTAACGGCACTGTTCTGTCAGAATCGTCAAATCCAATCTCAGTTACTTGGTGGTGTGGCCGAAGTTTCAGGTTTTTCTTCGGCGGCAGGAGTTTCTTCGGCGGCGGCAGGAGTTTCGGCGGCGGCAGGAGTTTCGGCGGCCTTCAGTGCCGCTTCAAATTCCACAAGAGACGCAGCGATCTGTTCTTGTCCGGGTGACAGCTCCACAGCTTTCTTCTGCAATGCAATGGCTTCTTCGACCTTACCCTGCAGGAAGGTGACGCGGGCCAGCGTGTCAATGATGGAACCGTCCTTTTCTTCCGTCAGCTCCACCGCCCGCAGTGCGGCAGAGTGAGCAATGTTCAGATCCACTCCGGGCTCCTGGCTGCCTGTCGCCATCTGCCATGCGATCTGATTCAGCATCATGGCATTATCTTTCGACGCTTCAATCAGGCCCACTGCAGCCTTGTTGACGTCCTCCATCAGCCCGCCCTGAACAAGCAGCTGAAAACGGATCATCGGGAAGTCTTTGTCATTCGGGAATTGTGCGATCAGAGGATCAATCAGAGCGGCGGCCGTTTTGAAATCGCCCGCCTGGGCAGCCCGCTGGACTTTTGGAAACGCCAGCTTCTTTGCCTTATCGATCTCACGGACTGCGAGGTAGTCAACTCGGGCCTTCTCCGAATCCCAGGTACCGTCCACGATCTGCTTCAGAGGCTCTTCAATCGCCATCGGATGACCGATCCACTCGACGTTGCCGTTGCGTCCCACGATAAAAGCGCAGGGGATTCCATTCTGCCCTGCGGCCTGCATGTACGCAGCGTTTGTCTTGCGATCTTCGTCGAGGGCAATGGTGTATGTCAGCACCTCGGACCATTTCTTGTCTGAGCCGCGCGGGCTCTCTTCCATGAATCCGGAAACGGTTGCGTCGTCTTCGTCACTGACTCCGATGAAGGTGACCTTGTCACCGTACTCCACCTGGAGTTCTGCGATGTGAGGCATGCTCATCAGGCAGGGCCCGCACCAGGTCGCCCAGAATTCAACGACATGTACTTTTTCGGGATTGAAGGTCGTGACCGGTTCGCCTTTCACCCATTTCGAAATCGCAATCGGGGGCGCTGCATCGCCGATACCGAGCTCACCCGGCGTGACTTCCGGTTCTTCCAGAGGTTTCGTAGGAACGGTGTCAGGAGCGACATTCTCTCCGTAAACGACAGCATCATTTCTCCGAAGCGGATTCGCTCCCGGGGCATTCGGTTCTGCCGATGGTACGTCCGGTGACTTGGTTGTCTCAGCCGCGACCGCCGTGTTCGTTGTCGTTGTTTTGTCAGGATTCGTCGATTCCGCGGCAGGTCGGGCATCGGTGGCAGACTTCGAGGGTGACGCAGCTGTCGGCGATTCACCTTCGCTGCAGCCGGTGGCACACAGCATCAGTGCCGGAAGGAGTCCGGCGAGAGTCAGTTTTCGCATGAGTGTATTTCCCAGAGAGGTTGAGAACTGAGAACCTCACGGAATGGCCCCTGAAACCGATTCCGACACTGGAACGGTCTGCGGATCTCAGTGCTGAGTGGACGGGATCTGCCTGGAACGTCGTTCCCGTATCTGCCGTGCCGCGTCAGCTTCTTACGCAGGAATCCTAACGGTTGTGAATGTTTCAACCACTGCAAAGCGAAAATTGAGGAGGATAATCAACGCAACCGACGTGGCGGCCCGATCCGCCACGTCGTGAAGGATTCTCCGCAGTGAAAGTCACGGGATGGGTTCGTAGCCGGAGTCGTGAGACTTCGGAGTCACGCGGACGCCTCCGAATTCTCACGAATCCGGCTACAAGAAGATTTCACGGCCGCCCGGTCCGCCAATACGATCGAAGTGTCACAGGATCAGCATGGCATCTCCGTAACTGTAAAACCGGTATCGCTCCCGGATGGCTTGACGGTAGGCTTCCATGATCAGGTCGTAGCCCGCCAGCGCGCCAACGAGAACCAGCAGAGTCGAACCTGGCAGGTGGAAATTTGTCAGCAGACAATCGACCGCCTGAAATGGAAATCCCGGTCGGATAAACACGTTCGTAAGCCCTTCCCACGGGCTCTGCAGCAGGCCGCTGGCCATTGCCGCAGATTCGAGCGTTCTGACGGATGTGGTCCCGACCGCGATCGTCCGGCCGTGGCTGTGTTTGGATGAGGCAATCGCATCGCAGGCTGACTGTGGCAGCCGACACCATTCTTCGTGCATGCGATGCTGCGACAGTTGATCGGTATTGATCGGTCGGAATGTTCCGATGCCCACATGCAGAGTCAGTTCGGTCGACTGAATACCGCGCCGTTGACAGTCAGCGATCAGGGACTCCGTGAAATGCAGACCGGCCGTCGGAGCGGCCACCGCTCCCGGCGCGGAGGCGAACTGTGTCTGGTATCGAACCTGATCGACTTCATCCGCCAGTCGGCGACCCATGTAAGGAGGCAGCGGCAGGCTGCCGAAACTGTCAAGGATCTGCAGCGGTGACCGAACGTCAGGCACTGAAACGACCCAGCCACCGTCCGTCTGAGTCTCAATCAGGGTGAGTATCAGTGTTCGTGATTCAGTCACGTGTGAAATCTTTCCAGCGTCAGCTGTCTGCTGTTCGTAAGCCGGAACAACAGTGATGGTTTCACCCGGCTGCGGGTGACCTCTGGTTTCGCACAGCAGATGCCACATCCCCGGAGACAATTCCCTGACGTACAGACCTTCCCAGCGGCCTCCTGTCTTTGTCCGAATGCCGAACAGGCGCGCCGGGAGGACCCTCGTATTGTTGAAGACGAGCAGGTCTCCGGAGGCCAGCCATCGCGGCAGTTCGCGAATTGTGGAATGAACGATTGATGCAGCATTGCGATTCACAACAAGCAATCGCGACTCATCGCGCGTCGCAGCAGGACGTGATGCGATGAGTTCCGGCGGCAGTTGAAACTGCCAGCTGCTGAGCTGGTCCAGATCGGGATGTGTCATGAGTGAGCAGCGCTGATCGCATTCGAATGTGACGCCGACATGGAGTCCGGCATGGAAGCCGGGTACTGTACTCATCCCGCGTGATTTTTCCGGTCTTCGCAAATGTTTTCCGGCCCCGAAGTGTCACAACCTGAATCAATGATCCGGCGTCGCCTGACGATGGCCATCACCGAACTCGACATCGGCGGCGCGGAACGGGCGTTTGTGCGCGTTGCGATCGGGCTGAAACAGCGAGGCTGGAACGTGCGCGTGATCAGTCTCAGGGATGCCGGGCCGCTGGCCGGAGAACTGCGCCAGTCAGACATCGAAGTCACAGCGCTCGGATGCGGCGGATTCAGCGATATCCGTGCCGTATGGCGAATGCAGAGAGTCCTTCGCCGGCAGTGCCCGGATGTGCTTCTGACTTTTCTGCACCAGGCGAACATCGTCGGCCGCGCTGCCGGACGGTGGGCAAAAGTGCCGAGGATCATTTCGGGAATCCGAGTGGCAGACCGGCGCTGGTCGGTGGGATTCACGGAGCGGCTGACCTCCCGCTGGGTCGATCACTATGTCGCGGTCGGTCAAACAGTGGCAGACGTTCATGCCGGACTCTGCAGACTCAGCGATGACCGCATCAGCGTGATTCGGAACGGAGTGGACGTCGCAGCCATTGATGCCACTCCGGCCATCAGCCGGACTCAGCTCGAATGCACGGAACAGGATGTTATTGTCCTGTGCGTCGGTCGCCTGACAGAACAGAAAGCTCCGGACGACGTCTTGTCCGGTGTGCGGTGCCTTACAACAATTCCACTGAAACTGCCTCGACCGGTTAAGCTCCTGTTCATTGGAAATGGCCCGCTCCGGTCGATGCTGGAGAACCGCATCGCGGAATACGGACTTCAGGAGTCTGTGCGAATACTCGGGCATCGGGCAGATGTCATCAGCATCATGAAAGCTGCCAACGCCCTGATTCTGGCATCACGTTGGGAAGGATTTCCGAACGTCATTCTTGAAGCTCAGGCCGCCGGATTGCCGGTCATTGCAACGTCTGTTGACGGCTGCACGGAACAGATCACCGATCGGCAGACGGGTCGGCTGTTTGAGCCCGGTTCGGTTCAGCAACTGGCCGAAATCCTGAGTGAACTTATTCGGACACCGGAGTCATTTTCAAAACTCGCCGTCATGGCTCGTCTGCAGGTCATGCAGAAGTTCCGCTGGGAAGACTGCATCGCCGGATTCGAACAAGTGCTGCGCGGTCAATGCAATTGATCGGTTGCCGGATTCCTCTACCTCCAGTTGAACACGCGATAGATGCCGACTCTGTTCTTGATGCGCTCCGGGAGAGTCAGTAATCGGTCGCGGAAGAACGCCAGGATCAGGCCTGAGCCGAAAATGAATCCGCCGCCGATCGTGATCGCAAGAGCAACGGCATTCAGTTCTCTCCAGGGGACAAACAGCAGCAGCGTCAGGAAGTACAGCATCGTCGCCGCACTGCCGACCATGGTGGTCGTTCTCAGCTGAAACAACACGCCTGTCGCCAGCAGGGCTAAACTGATGAACAGGAATCCGAATTCGTTGACGGGATAAAACACGTTGTGACCTCGGTCAACCCACGTCGCAATCGCGAGCGGTACACTCGCCAGCAGAGCACCAAACAACAGGCTCATGCTGACAAAATCCGACTGCTGGTCCTGTTCGCGATACCAGCCGATATGTCCCGC
>JANNGQ010000603.1:0-6465 GCA_031403975.1 Planctomycetota bacterium | reverse complement strand
ACGGGACATATTTGACCTATTTGCCTGGTGTTCGCTAAAGGCGTTCCGCTCCACAGCCTGGGGTCAGCAATTCGCGACAGCGAATGCGCCACCCCAGGAAATGCAGCGCACGAGATTTGAACACTCCTTCAGCTTTCTGACGACGAGACGCGGGTAAGTGTTGAGCGACGGTCGATCAGTCGAAAACTGTGATTGTCGCACAGGCTCCTATTTCGACTGTCCCAGTTTCTCCAAAACGACCCCATCCAGCTCGGGGACTGTCGGTTTTGTGGCAATTCCTTGTGGGGCAGGCTTCCAGCCTGCCTTGTGAATTCACAAACGCTGGTGATTCTTCAAGTCCAGGCCGGCTGGAAGCCGGCTCCACGATAAAACCGGCAGTCCCCGAGGCCGTTGGGGTCGAACGTTGGACAGTCGAACTATTCAGTGATCCGGGATGCTGTTCCCCACTTGCCGCTGTAGACGAACTGGGAGATTGGTTTCCGGCCTCTGGAGGCGAGGTCACGTTCTCGATGTTTCTCTGGCAGTGTGTCAGGATCTGCAGCATAGCCAATCGCCAATGCGGTCAGAGGCTGGACTGCATCCGGGATGATGTATAGTTCACGGGCTTTGTCGGGCAATATTCCGATCATCTGATGGACGAACAACCCACGGGCTGTCGCTTCGAAAGTCAGGTTGGCACTGGCGAGGCCCAGATCGTGGATTGCAGCGGCGTTAGGCTGACCGTTGCGGGTGAACCGGAGATTCGTGCAGCCTATGGCCAGCACCGGGGCCTCAGAGGCCCATCCGCGATTTCCGTCGACCAGACACGAGAGCAATGTTTCAAACGCGGCCCGGTCCTTCTTCGCCGCCACGATGTAGGTCCATGGCTGCTCGTTGTATGAGGACGCTGCCCAGCGTGCCGCTTCGAACAGCGAGCGAAGATCGACATCGGACACGGTGCGGTTGGCGAAGGCGTAAGGACTCCATCGCTTTGCGATCAGTTCGTGGATTTGGTGGTCAGCGCTGGCTTGCTTGTGAGTGTTCATTTCTCCGGCCTTTGATTCTGGATGCCGCCAAAGGCATTCCTGATTGCGTCTTCCCGGCAGCAAATGAGCAAATATCTCAACTGCGCGGTGAGTCTTCAGATTTTCTTAAATTGCAGACCGGGGTCGTTGGCTTCACCGCCCATCATTTTGAACAGCATCTGCGACGGGTCAGCGAAGTCGATTTCAGCCAGCATGGTTCCGCCTGCATCAGGCTCCATGGCGAGATTATTCTGATCAACGGCAAAGACCCCTTTGACAGATTCCGTCGTTTTTCCCCGCGAATACGTCCAGACGAATGTACCGTCTGCGGACAGCTGAAGTTCAAACCTGGCATCGGCATTGGCGGCCTTCCACGTACCCACCATTTTTTCCACGGAGAGAGTCTTCTCCTTAGGAAGATCAGCTGGGGCCGGCAGTTTTGGCGGAGGTGTTTTTGCAGTCTGGCCTGGTGGAGGCGCGATGCCGGCAAGTTGTGTCAGGAGCTTGTCGCCCGGCAGTTGTTCCAGTGCCAGACTGAAGGATTTGGCCGCCGATTCCTTATGCCCCATTGTCAGGTAATGATACCCAAGCAGGAAATTGCCATCGGGTGATGCCGGGTTGGCTTTCGTGAACGACTCAAGCTCGCGCAGCTGCTGCGTGTAGACGTCGGAACTGGGGTACAGTCCGCTCATCGTGGTCCAGTCCCACCCGGGTCCTGCAGACAGGACCGCGTAGACGGCCGCTGCCGAATCCGGGTACTTCTTCAGGGCGAACAGCACCAGCCCGCGGAATTCATGAACGACCGTATCATGGGGCATCGTCTGCAGAGTGACATCGAGATGAGTCAGCGCAGTTTCGTAGTCGGCTGCGAAGAAGGCAGTCCGCGCCTGCTCAAATGCAGACATTCCGGCGTCGGTCGGTGCCGGAGGACCAGCGGCAGTTGTCTCGCCGGGTGCAGCACCAAGGTCCGTCGAAGCACTCTCCGAGTAATCCGTGAGCGGCTCAGAGTAGCTGTAGCTCGAACTTGAACTGCTGACACCAGCAGCGTAGGGGTTGGAGTAGCCCCAGTAACCAAATCCATAGGCCAGCCGGTTGACCCCCCACCGCGTGATACCAAGTACGGCTGCGCCAGGATAATTGTCCCACATATAGTCCCAGCCCTCGCCCGGATCCCAGCTGCCGTTATACCAATCTCCGTGATTATCCAGATTGTTCTGAGCGAAGTCCTGCCAGTCCTCACGGTTGTTGTCACGCCATTCCTGGCGATCGTTCTGCATGTCTCCACGATTCTGTTGACGGTCCTCCCTGCCGGTTGTCATTCGATCGTTCAGGCTGCTCCGCCGGTCTTCGAGAGTTTGCGGGCGATTTGCAACACGATCCTGTAGCCCGGCGCCCTGATTCGGGAGTCTTGATCCCACGTTACCACTGCCGAGTCCCGGCAGGCTGTTCCCGGGCCGATCGGCAATTCCTGCTCCGATTCCGACGCCGGCTGCCGCTCCGACCCCCGGACGATTGCCCGGAAGCGTCGAAGGTCGCGAGCCGATGCCGGCACCTGGACGATTGCCTGGCAGAGTCGATGGCCGCGAACCAATTCCTGATCCGGCCGCTAATCCTGATCCGGCGCCAATCCCAAGTCGAGTTCCCGGCTGAGTTGAAGGTCGTGCGCCGCTCCCGGCGCCCAGACTGGGTCGCGTCGCCGGACTTGCCGGTCGCGAAGCTCCGCCACTCGGACGATTGAATGACGGTGAACTGCCAACCGACGGCCTGGAGGCTCCGGACGGACGACCCGCACCACTTCCGGAGAGCCCGCCGGACGGACGAGCTGCAGCACCTCCGGATGGTCGTGACACACCGCCACCGCCTCCGCCACCAAGACCGCCGCCACCGCCGCCAACTCGGGCCCCGCCGCCGCCGCCGCCGCCAAGACCTCCGCCGCCGCCGCGACCGCCGCGACCGAACGCTGCGCTCATTGAGTAACCCAGCATCAAGGCACACAGCACTGCGACGACCGTGGCTGAGGATCGTGTTTTCATAAGTAAGTTCCCGGGTCAGAAACCAAAGATGCGCATCCGGATTTTTGAGTCCTGACGATGCCGCAGTACAGGATTTGAATAGATCTGGTTCAATTCAGTACGAAAACCGATCGATCACTTTTCAGCAGGAGTCGGTTCAGACGCCTGCGGCTGAGGAGGCTGACGAACCACGGTCACCTGCACAGCCGGCAAGAGTTCATTCGCGGAGACACGATCCGCAGACTGAAACACATACCGATCCATCCCTGTTGGCTCGATGTGATTTGTGGCCGAAGCGGTCGTCCCGTCACTATTGACGCTCGTCGCCTTGATCAGCCATCCGGTTTCAGTGGGAGTCCAGCAGCTCTCGCCGTAGCCGCCTTCAGTGTCAAACACCCACGCCTTGAATTGCTTTCTCAACGGATCCCACCCGATTCGCTGACTGATGCTGATGATCTCCTGATCGGCCCGACGAACCGTGATTTCCTGCAGCAGGAAGCTGTCGTTATCAGCCCAGCGACAGGAGGTTCGGACAGTGCCATCACGGCTTTCATCGATCCAGTCACCCACGAGCCACGCGAGGGCTTCCTGGTGGTCTCTGTGAGTCGGCTCCGCAGGAATATCGCGCACCAGACCCATCGACCATTGTCCGTCCTTCAGAATATGCAGGACGCTGTAACGGCCCTGTTCAGGCGATTGCCCTTCAGGAGGAATCGTTGTCGTTGTCCCTGTCTCCAGAGCCAGGCTTGTTCCGATGAAGCGGATCGACTCGATGTTGATCGCAATACCGGTCTTGGGCTGCTGCTCAAACACTTCGGCAAACAGGTTCTGGATGTTTTCCCTTCCCTGAACCGTGTTGTCATCTTCATCCACAATCTGAGCCTGCGGCAGGAACAGGTTGGCGACGGCCTTTGCATCGTGAGCGTTGTAGGCCTCAGCGAACTGTTCTACGGTTGCCCGAATCTTCAGTTCCTGAGCCTGCTTTTCAGCGTCTTCGCTGTTCGCGACGGGCTCCTGAGCGGGCACATTGATGCATGACAGAATCGATAACAATCCGATTGCCAGGCAGAAGCAAATGGATGCAAGTTTCTTCATGATGGGTTTCTTGCGGGAGTTTTGGTTTCAGATTCAACAGCCACACAGACTGCATGGGGCGTCAAAAAGGGGTTCGCCCGTTTTGAAATGGCTTCCACAACAATTTGAGGATGTTCAATCCGCCGTGCGAATTTCATTGCAATGTGCGGGTCAACTGCGCGGAATATCTGCACATCAATTTCCGCGATTGGAGATTCCATTTCAAGGCAGTCTCGACATTTCAATTCTCAGCGACGCCCGAGGGTGACACATCTGCATGAACCGGTTTCTCTGGATTGGACAGTGGCGTTGATGCCTACTTCACAACGGTTTCTTTTGAGCTGTCGTGATTACAACGTTGTGATCATCCCTACGGCACCGGTTCCTTTCGGAGGGGCGCTGGTATTCATGCCGGCCGAAAGCGTGAAGCCTGCCGACATGTCGGTGGACGGGCTCATGAGCATCTGCGTATCAATGGGAATCACTGCGCCGCAATTCCTGAGTGATCCAGTCAAGCACACTCAATCCTCGTGAGTCGCGGCCTTGCTCCGGCTGCTCTCAAATTCACAGGAATTCCCGAGGATCGTTCAACGGACGGGCTCAATTCAGGTTCAGTGATTCAATCGCCTCGCGCAGGATGCCGGCGCTCCGACAGAGTGCAGCCTGCTCCGCAGCATCTAACGGGAGCGGAATCGTCGCCAGTGCTCCAGCACCACCGACCAGGTGTGGCAATGCCAGAGTCACACCTTCAAGGTCTGGCACTCCATGGATGCACGAGCAAATCGTCAGGATGGACCTCCGGTCATGCAACAGCGTGTCCACAATGCGTGCCACAGCGCTGCCGATACCGAAATACGTCGCGCCCTTGCCGGCGATGATGTAATAAGCGGCACGTCGGACCTGTTCGTCAATCCGATTTCGCTGCGACGCGGTCAGTGGCTTGCTGTGGACTTTTGCAAACTCATCGAGGCTCAGGCCAGCGATCGTGGCCTGTGACCACGCCAGCACTTCGGAATCGCCATGCTCACCAAGCACGTATGCATGAACGTGCTTCGGATCGACATCGAAGTGCCTTCCCAGCAACGTGCGAAACCTCGCGGTGTCGAGCGTCGTTCCCGAACCAATGATCCGGGACGAGGGCACACCAAACTCGGCTGCAAAGTGCGCGGCAAGGTGTGTCATGATGTCCACGGGATTGCTGACCACCAGTATCACTGCCTCGGGCGCATGGCGGAGTACCGAAGGGACGATCTGCCGGAACACATCTGCGTTGCGCTGCAGCAGCTGCAGACGTGTCTCGCCCGGTTTCTGGGCCACTCCGCCGGCGATGACCACCACGCGCGTTCCGGCAAGATCCGCATAGTCGCCCGCCCGCACGATCAGCGGATGCGCGAACGGAACGGCGTGGTAGATATCATTGGCTTCTGCCTCAGCACGGGCACGGTTCAGATCGACAAGGACAATTTCGCGGCCGACGCCGCTCATCACGAGCGCATAAGCGGAGGTCGAGCCGACCATTCCGCAACCAACGACTCCGATTTTCATAGTGTCTGATCACTCCAATCCTGTCTTCCGTTCCCGTTGATCACTCAACGTTGCATGCACACAGCGCCGATGTTTCGGGGAATGGATCTAATTCGACTGACCCACATTCCACCCCAACGGACTTGCGGGCTGTCGGATGAGTCGCGATTCCTTGTGGGGCAGGCTTCCAGCCGGCCTGGACTTGAAAAAACGCCAGTGTTTTTGAATCGACAAGGCAGGCTGGAAGCCTGCCCCACGATAAAATCGACAGTCCCCGAGCTGGGTGGGGTCGTCAAGGAAAACCTGGGACAGTCGAACTCAAGATATGACTCTGCAATTCCGCATTCCCGAATCCTAACCCGAAAGTCGCAGTCTTTTCCAACCGCTGATGAACGCTGATCAACGCTGATGAATCGCAGGACTGCGGTTGGACCGGGCATGGACCCGGAAACCACCGTGCGCACGGAGAGTTCGAACTGTGTTGATCCGTACCCTGCGCTGGTTCACTGGTCGGAGTTCGCCTTCCGTGTTTCGTGGGTTGCGGGCCTGGTGCGTTGTCAAATCTGAGTTTTCGGGTAGCCACGCTCGCCAGAGCGTGGGCCAAATCGAGTGACGAGCCCACGTTCTGGCGAACGTGGCTACGGACGCAACCCGACTTGTTAGCCTTGACCCCACACTAGATCCTCAATTCACTGACGCCCTTTGCAAGGTCGAAGCACACGGTGATCTGTTCACCCTGGACGTGGTACGTTCCGGATTCGATCTTAAGTCGATCGGCAACTTGACGCAGCGCGACGGGCACAGGTGATAGTGCAGGACTAAGAAACTGCGGAACGGCTCCGCTTGAGGGC
>JANNGQ010000602.1:0-2952 GCA_031403975.1 Planctomycetota bacterium | reverse complement strand
TCGGCGATTCGTAGGCCATGAGTCGCATTGAATTAGCGGTAATCCAGCTCGTGCAAAAACAGCCACAACAAATGAGGCGCACGTCAATCCATGTCCGGTCGGTCCAAGCACCCAGCGGCATGACTCCGGATCGAAGCAGTCGCTCGGCGGACTGAAGCCATATGGAATGTCGCCACGCTCGTTGGCTCTCCAGATCTTGCGACAAATATCGGATACCTGTGCCAACCTTCGCGGGTGAAAGTTCGGGGTTATCCAAATAAAACCGTGATTTGCACTGGGTGAATTGCAAAGCCGGTGATGCCACTGCAGTTCCAGAAAAAGTGCAGGACCTTCATCGCTTTCTCGGTGCAACAACCCGATATGCCGCTGGTCCTCTCTGGGCTCAGAGAGCGCGATCGCCGTGCAGCGAATCTCACTCAGCGGCCTTTGATCAACGCGATAAACGCGGTCCATCTGCTGGCTTTGCTACTCGAGGCCCGTTAGCAACCCATCTTCGTATTCATGCCGGCTCCTCAGTTCGGTGTCCGTTTTCGAGAAGAATTCTGGGCGCGATCGCAATCTGCTTTTGGCCGGAAGGGTTGCTGTCAACAATCCAACAAGAACATCAATAGTCAAACGAGACACAATCAAATCTTCGATGATGGAATCCAGTGCTTCGAACTGACCAGTTCGCATGAGTTCGTCCACGCAATCATACAGGAGATCCATAGCCGCATGTCTTTTGCCCATCGAATCCAAACGGCTTGCATTGAGAACGAACGCACCGAGCCGGATTGGAGAACGCAGAGGGCGTCGTAACGATCGCACCAATGTCTCTGTGGCGTGACGACTCATTGAGCTCGTCCCACTACGGTAAAAACTGAATCCTGAACTTGCATCAGAGTTTCGAATCGAACTCGCTGCAAATCTGGCGATATTTCGAAGGTACAATCTCTTCCCATCACTCAGGCTTTCATCGTGCACCGGAACAAGTCGAAGCTTTCTCCCGGAGCGAGACGCACGTTGCAGAATGTTATTCATCGGTCACCTCTCCTGAGATTATGGCTGGCACGTCCGCGGTTTCGATCATCAATCGACGAGCGACATCGGATTTGCGAAGCGCCCGATCGCATTGTTCCGCCAGCTGTACCACGTCCATTTCATCAAGAGCAATGGTCATTTCACGAGGGCCGCCAGTCGTCTGATACAGCAATCTCAGTGAATGTGCGATAACAGCGCCTTCAATGTTCTCTGCTGGCTCATCAAAGATCGGCCGGATCTCTGTGAGGATTCGGGCGCGACGATAAATATTCTCGTGATCAAATGACAGGTCGTTTGCGGCGGCCGACAGTCGAATGAGGCGCAGATTTAGCAGTTTCTGAAATGCCGGTTTGATCTGTATCCATTCCGCAAGCTCTTGCTCTGACCAAACCGTCGCGCCCTCGACAGCAGCGCACAGCCCTTCCAAGACTTCATCTTTCGCGATTCCCGCTTGGCGAATCCACCCGAACGTGTACATCACCAATTGCAGTATCGCACTTCCAGCGGTGTTGTTTCCGTCCAAACCAGCCGAAATGGCTTGTTTCAAGTCCACAAGATTCATCGGCAACGATGGCAGTTTTTCCAAGGACTCAATCAGTTGAGTCATTGATTCTCTGTTCAAGGTCAGCAAGACCTTGACATCGGCAAATTGCTCGTCATCGAGTGGCAGAGGAGCCGTCATACTGCAGAATCACTCGGAGATTGGTAACCGTTCGTACACCGCGAAAACACTCGTCCCATTGCCTTGGACAAGAATACGTGTCACAAGACAATCACAGCAAGTGAAAGGATCGGATTGGCCTCAAAGTGTCATTCTTGACCATGCGTGCAACGCGCCGTATGCATTCACAAACGATGTAACTGCGAAGGACATCGACCGGCACTCGTACGGATGCGTGCCGGCAACGGCAAATCTGGAATCTTTTCCTTAACGAAAAAACTGCTCCCGAAAGAACTGATTCAGGTACGGTTTCAGGTACGGTTTGAGTCGGGAATACAGGATTTGAACCTGCGACCTCTTGGCCCCCAGCCAAGCGCGCTAGCCAGACTGCGCTAATTCCCGGATTGGGAGGGAGCTTAACACGACAGGAGTGCGGTCGCAATCCGGGGGGTTGGCTTGTTGGCAATCGCTGCGTGAATTGCCGAATATTCGACGGCCATGGAAGGGCATCGTTCAGGGACGGGAGTCGGTGAGAATATTTGACGGGAGGCGGAGATGAGCAGCAGGCACAGGAAGTGGACGGCCGTCGCTTTTCTTGCGGCACTGATTCTGATGTCGGGCCGCGGTTTGGTGGCAGATGAGGCGTCGGGTGCTGCGGATCGGCCGAATGTACTCATCGTCCTCACTGATGATCAGGGCTGGGGGGACACGACACATCGGAAGCCGGTGTGAAACGCGCCGCTGTCTTCTTCGCCTTTCATGCGGGCACTGTTGCGGTAGCCGACACAGTACTGATCGCTGCACATGAATGAGCCGCCTCGCTGCACGCGCTTGATGATGCCGGGTTCCTGAGGATCATGACTGCTCGTTGGTCCGGCGGGATTGTTCAACGGACTGACGGAATAGTATTCGGGCTGATAATAGTCGGAGCACCATTCCCAGACGTTGCCCGACATGTCAAACAGCCCGAAGTCATTGGCCGGGAAGCTGCGAACCGGAGCCGTGCGAGTGAATCCATCTTCGCCAAGGTCCTTGATCGGGAACTCACCCTGCCAGATATTGTTCAGCCATTTTCCGTCCGGATTGCGTTCGTCGCCCCAGGGATAGGTTGTTGACAGAAGTCTGCCTCGGGATGCGTACTCCCACTGAGCTTCTGTGGGAAGCTGCTTGCCTGCCCAGGAGCAGTAGGCCGTCGCATCCAGCCAGCACACATGCACTACAGGATGTTCCATGCGGTGCTGGATATCCGATTCAGGACCCTCGGGATGTTT
>JANNGQ010000601.1:0-2293 GCA_031403975.1 Planctomycetota bacterium | reverse complement strand
GGTACGCCTTCCTATGAGCCCTCGGTACTTAGCCGGCGCGTCGTTCCTCGCCGGCCACTGAAATGGCGGCCCGCGCCACTCAGACGCGACGCTCGAGGAGCATCGCGCCGCACTGAATGCAAAAACAAGCTCAAGAATATTGCGATTGCGCTGCACACGTATGTCGACAAGTACGAAGTTCTGCCGCCTGCTTATACGGTTGACGCCAATGGCAACCGGCTGCACAGTTGGCGGACGCTGATCCTGCCTCATCTTGATCATAAGCGACTTTATGAATCGATTGACCTTTCGAAACCATGGAACGATCCGGCGAACGCCGAGGCGTTCAAAACCGAACTGAATGTGTTTCGCTGCCCTTCGGCCCGAGTACAGCCGAACGAAACCACCTACATGGCGATTGTTTCACCGAACAGTTGTTTTCGACCGAGTGCATCGGCAGACATTTCTGATATTACCGACGGGACATCGAATACACTCATGGTGATCGAAGTGGCTCCGGACGATGCAGTCCCGTGGATGGCTCCTCAGGATGCAGATGAACAACTGGTTCTGAGTTTCGGCTCCGACGCAAAAATGGCTCACACCGGCGGAACGCAGGCGGCTCTCGTCGATGGCAGCGTTCGATTCCTTTCAGCCAGCATTCCGGCAGAAGTCCGTCGTGCGCTGATCACCATCGCCGGCGATGACAATGTGTCGCACGATTTCTGACGCCGCTTCAGTAGGTCCTGTCTGGCGGACAGGACTTCGCGGCTCGCCGCGACCTGCGCGGATGTCATGTGCCGAAATCGGCCCTTGTTTTCATTGCCGCGTCGCGCAAGTTCGCCTTTCGGCGAAAGTCCTTGCCGGCAGCAAGGACCTACTTGAACAGGCCGCCGCGACTGCTCAGCACTGCCACATTCCTCCATTCGAACGCCACCAGCGGCACGAGCCAGCTCGTCCAGGCCGCAATCGGATAGACCCACTCAGCTTCGACCGCAAAGAATTTGGCCAGTCCACCGATCAGTCTGAGGACAACGGCAGAACACAGCAGCACAAAGCATCGCAGCATCCAGCGACGATGCTCGGCGAATCGCCTTTTCACTGCGGATCTCCATCCAAACACAACGCACGTTGCCGTCGCAGCAGCCAGTGCGGCAAAGCCGAACCCCGCGATGGCACCTGTCTCGGCGTAGCACGCCATCCATAGACCGCTGGGCGTGACAAGACACAGGACGCACAGCACCTGAATCCTTCCCAGAGACCGATGCCACATTGAAAACCGCTGGCGAAATCTCTGGTTGATCAGAATCATTCCCAGAAGGAGCGAGCACGGACCGGACGTAATGTGGGCGTAGAACGCCCATCGATAACAGCCCGCAAAATACGATCCGCGCCCGTGCAGAAAATCGGATCCAAAATTCGGTGGCATGTAATCGCGATAACTCAGAATCACAACCACGATGATCTTGAGTATCAACAGGCACGTCAGCACTTTCAGGACATGCGGCAGCGATGTTGTCGGGGTCGTCTGCATTCAGAAGCTGTCAGTCGAGGAAAAATGTCAGGTAGGCGATCGCTCGTCACTTGCGTCCAGGCACTTTATACTCGGCACGCCTCGCACTGAGTACATTTCCTGCCCAGAGGACGAATTGCGTCGAGCAGACGCGACGAAAGGTTCCTGATGTCGGAACAGCCTCGTTTGCCGCGATCCCTGAAGGATTGGCTGTGTGTCTTCGGGCCAGGCGCGATCATGGCGTCACTGACCATCGGGACCGGCGAACTGATCTTCTCGTCGCGAGGCGGGGCGCTTTTCGGCTTTCACATCTTGTTTGTGTTTGTCCTGATTCTGGTGCTCAAGTGGGGGCTGGTGTTCGCGACCAGCCGGCACATGATTCTGACAGGCGTGCATCCCTACGAACGGATGATGGACTTGCCCGGACCACGCGGCTGGGTTCCCATCATGCTGTTGCTGATCGGGGCCGTCAGCATGCCGATCTGGATCAGCTTTCATTCCGGTGTGCTGGGCAATTTGACTTCGTGGACCACGGGAACTCTCGGTCAGTTTCACGGAGCGATCGACTATTTTTGGGCGTTGGGCATCCTGTCCGCCACTCTGATCCTGTCGGCCGCGGGCGGTTATACGGTCCTGGAGCGAATTCAGACCGTGGTTGTATTTGCGATGGTGTTCTGTGCCGGCCTGACGCTGATCCTGTACAACCCGGACTGGGTGCAATTGTTGCTGGGGATGGTGCCGCAGCAGTTGACATACCCGGACTGGGTCCCCCAGAAGTATCCGGACATCGCCAAACACTCG
>JANNGQ010000600.1:0-8126 GCA_031403975.1 Planctomycetota bacterium | reverse complement strand
AGCCATCACGCTCCGCGTGATGAGCCTTCAGGTTTGAAACGTTGCTCAATCAGCTGGCCTGCCTCTGTCCATCATCGCGAGCCCCTGAGGGCTCGTCACGGGGACCGTGACGGCTACATTTTTCGAGTGGCGATGTCAGGCGATTTCCGGTCCCCTCTCCCCGGCTAACTACTTTGCCCTCCCGGCACTCCATTCATCCAGCATTGCCTGGATACGGGCCGGGTTGAAGTCGAGGGGAACGTCGTAGTCCTGATTGGCCTGAAGATCTGCGACCGACAGATCTCGTGACGGGATTCCGTCCGCCGGTATTTTCGCATGAGCCGTCCATGCGATCGCATTCAGCACGAGCGTCCTGAAGTCTCGATTGCCCCAGTTCCAGTGATCGTGTCCGCCCGTGAAGCCGAAGCCTCGGCCCGCGTCTTTTCGCGTTCGTGCCCAGGCCATGGTCTGTGCTTCTTTGCGTTCCAGCACCGCAGCTCGCACGGCAGCGTTGCCGCTGTGAGGACCATCAGGGCGTGAAAGTGAATCGTTCGGAGGCAGATCCGAGAGGATGGGAATCACATTGGCATCCTCGCCGGCAAATCGCATGTGATAGTACCACTCGTCGTTGATCCGGAACGGCTTGACGCCCTGCGCGATCGGATGATCAGGGAATCTGGTGAAGTTGCCGGTCCAGTGAGGATTCACGGACCAGTCGGCTTCGAAATAGCCACCGGTCCAGTCGAGGAACGCATCGCCGGAGGCTCCTTTGGGAACTTCAACGCCGTAATGAATACAGACCATGCCGATCCCGCGTTTCTGAAGGCCGCGAAGTCTGTCCAGTTTGCTGTTGAACGGATGCCCATCGCCGCCGTCGGCATAGATCACGATTGCATCGGCATGATCAAGGACGGATTCATCTTCGGGCCAGCCTTTGGTGTAAACCGTGGCTTTGATGCCGAGATTCGCTGAATTCAATGCTTCCGCCAGCAGCATGCAGCCGGCACGATGCTCATGAGCCCCATAGCCATGACTGGGATTGCCAGCGATGAGAGCGACCTTCTTCGGAGCGGGCAGTCGCTTCAGGCGGATGTTGCGAAACTGGACGATCATCGCCGGGCCGGCATGAGCCTGCAGAGCCAGCAGGCCTGCGGCTCGGCGTTCGTCGATATCGTTGTCAATCACGTCCACGGTCTGGAGGTCATTGATAAAGTGCTGAAAGTGATACCCGTCAGCCACGACGCGGTATTTGTTCCAATCTTCCTTCTTGATCTTCTTCTGAATCTTCTGTGAGTCTCCCACAGATCCTGTGACCTTGACCTGGAAATTGTCGCCATCGCGATTCAGTTCTGTGGACTGTCCTCGCTCGGCCAGAATTCCCCGGAATGCTTCGCCGTACAGAATCCCCGAATACTTATCGCCCGCTTCAAAATCTGCCTGATAGCCGCCTATGCCCCACTTCGCGTCCGGCAGTTCGAAGCTGCGGTACTGAATGCCGGAATTCCCCACGACGATGCGGTATTCCAGTTCGAGCTCGAAGTTGTCCACATCGCCGGTACGCAGGATAAGAAAGGTGTTTTGTTTGAGTTTTTTTGCTTCGTCGTCAGAGGTTTTTGCGGTGATCGCTCCGTCCTGCACACTCCAGACCGCCGGATCTCCGTCCCAGCCTTCGAGAGTCTTGCCGTCGAACAGGGACTCCCAGTCTTCCGCTGGCACGGGAACCACAACGGCGCACAGTGCAGCAAGAAACAAGAAGACTCGGTGAAGTTGCATGGCTGCTCCTTATGATCATGGTGGACACTCAGGAAGTTCTGCACAGATTTGAGCAGCCTGCCCGGTTGCTTGCAATCGACCTGTGGCACGGTGTTTCCGGCACGATTCTCACCGAAGCTCTTTGCGCACGACGAGCTTGAGGCCCGACCAGACCTCACTGACAGCGCAAACCTTGATGTCAACGAACCCGAGCGGGAGTGCCACTTCGCGAATCGTGTCTTCGGTCACGGTGGTTGGCACTTTGGCGGACTTCTTCGGCCACGAGACCCAAACGGCCGCCTCTGGTTTGAGCGTTCTGCGCAGAACGCCGAGTTGTTCGGTGAGTTCTTCTCTGCGAGTGACAAAGATGTGGGCAATGTCGATGTCTTTGCCTGGGCGGCTCTTGAACTGCACGCCGGTGGGCAGCGGCTCGAGGAGGGCTTCATAGCCTTCCGGTGCGCCAGAGACCATGACGCAGCTAGCCGCTTTGATGCCGAGCTTCTTTGCCATCGGAGTACCCGAGTAGCCTGCGGCGCCAGGTGTTTCCATGCGGCCTGATGTCCGCCGTGACCGGGCACGCGCCAGCACGGTCTGCATTTCAAAAACGCCGGATCGCGTGCTCCGGACTACCCAGTGATCTCTCGGGCTCAATCTGCATCGGGAAATCCGATTTGTCAACCGCTCTTCAAAATCGGCAGACAGTTGGGGTTGTGGCGTGGATCGGCACGTACGACGACAGGGCGTTCCTTTTTTCCAAACATCCGGAACTCTCTGAAAATCAACGTCGACAAACTCGGATCTTGTCCGGTTAAACTCGTGCGATGAGCTCGACGAACGAAAATTTCCAGACGACCGACGACCTGATCCGTCGCATGCTGGCTGGTGACGCGGCAGCGATGGCGTCGTTTTTTGAGCAGCAGCGACCAAGGCTGAAGAAAATGGTTATGCTGCGGATGGATCGTCGACTCCACACCAGAATTGATCCGTCGGATGTGCTGCAGGACACATGGCTGGACTGTTCCAGGCGATTTCCGGATTTCGCCAAACAGTCGTCAATGTCGTTCTTTCAATGGCTCAGATACCTGACATCCCAACGACTGATCGATCTGCATCGAAAGCATCTCGGGGCGGCCATGCGAGATGCCGGCCACGAGGTTTCACTGTATCAGGGAGGGTTACCGGCGGCTTCGTCTATTTCCCTCGCGGAACATCTGATGGGCCGGCTGACCAGTGCCAGCGACGCAGCTCATCGAGCGGAAATACAAATTCGTATTCAGGATGCCCTGAACAGCATGGATGCGGTCGATCGGGAAGTGCTCGTCCTGCGACATTTCGAATTGCTCACCAATGAGGAAACTGCGGAAACTCTCGGGCTTAAGAAGGCCACGGCGAGCAATCGTTACCTGAGAGCTCTGAAGCGCCTGAAATCGGTCCTTTCCACGACTCCGGGATTGTTTGAATGAGCGACGACAGTCTCGACAGCCCGCTGGACTCGTTAGCAGAGGAATTTGCCCGGCGATATCGTCGCGGCGAACGTCCGTCACTGACAGAATTCGTGGAACGGCATCCGGAGTTTGCAGAAGAAATCCGAGAGCTTTTCCCGGCACTTGTCATGATGGAGAAAGCGCGGTCCGGTGATGGGCCGGACCGACCGCCTGGAGCACTTGGCGAAGACGCCGGCTGCGAGCTTCATGGCGGACGAATCGGCGATTTCCGCATCATTCGTGAGGTCGGTCGCGGTGGGATGGGAATCGTCTTTGAAGCGATTCAGGAATCTTTGGGTCGTCATGTCGCGTTGAAAATTCTTCCGGCAAGCGTGGAGAAGAATCCGCGGCATCTGCTGCGGTTTCAACGGGAAGCAAGAGCGGCGGCGAAGCTGCATCACACCAACATCGTGCCGGTATTCGGTGTTGGCGAATCCGACGGGCGACATTACTACGCAATGCAGTTCATCCAGGGGCTTGGACTGGATGAAGTGGCCGACGCGGTCCGCCGGATTCGCAGGAATCGCACTCGTTCGATGAGTGATGACCCACGGCCAAAGGACGCATCCGTCGAGGTTCTTGCGGACGCCCTGCTTTCCGGAAATTTTCCGGCAACGGAGATCCAGGATGCCGCTTCGGGCGAATTTGAACCATTGAGAGCACGACCTCTGGCTGCAAGTTCGTCCATTGACGCCAGTGACTCGGAAATTCGACTTCCCGGGCAATCATCGACGAAGTCGTCGGCGGACAACGGAAGTGCGTACTGGGACAGTGTCGCCCGAATCGGAATTCAGGTTTCCGAAGCCTTGCAGTATGCCAGTAATGAGGGCGTTCTGCATCGGGACGTCAAGCCGGCAAATCTGCTGTTGGATTTGAAAGGCACGGTCTGGGTCGCCGACTTTGGACTTGCCAAGTCTGATGAAAGCGATGCCCTCACAAACCCCGGCGATATCCTCGGGACGCTGCGGTACATGGCACCTGAGCGGTTTCAGGGACAATCAGATCTGCGCAGCGACATCTACAGCCTGGGGGCAACGCTCTACGAATTGCTCACACTTCGGCCGATGTTCGACGAATCGGATCGCAACCGGCTCATCCAAAGAATCACTCAGGAGGAGCCAACGCGGCCACGCTCGCTCGACGCGACGATCCCGCTCGACCTGGAAACGATCGTGCTCAAGGCGATCGCCAGGGACCCTCCCGATCGGTATCCGTCCGCCGACGCCGTGGCCGCCGACCTGCGGCACTTCCTGGAAGACAAGCCCATTCGCGCGCGGCGCGCCAGCCACACCGAGCGTGTCTGGCGCTGGTGTCGGCGCAACCCAGTCGTGGCCGGATTGACCGGCACCCTGACGTTGCTTCTCGTTGTCATCGCGTCGATCTCGACAGCGGCCGCAATTCACATGCGACAGTTGGCCAGGAACGAACGAGAAGCGACGAGGAATGAAACCACAGCTCGAATAAAAGCAGAGCAGGCGGGGATGGAGGCTCGCCGCGAAGCAGCTCGCAACCGTCTCCTTCTGTATGACGCCGACGTGCAACTCGCCGCGCAGGTTTGGGAGAGCGACATCGGCACCGCGTGGGCCGTGGTCAATCTCCTGGAAGCACACATTCCGACGGCAGAAGAGCCCGATGACCTGCGGGATTTTGCTTGGCACTACCAATGGGCTCTCGTGAATCGCAACGCCGTCGTGATTCCGACACAAGCCCGGACGGTGTTCGCGGCAGTGTTTGCACCCGACGGTCATGTGTTGGTCCTGGATAGCAAGCGCCGGCTGCGCCGATGGAACCGGGCAACGAGGCAATTCATGCGAGAGTTTCAGTTCGCCGGGCAACGAATTGTCGGGGCCTTTTCGCTTTCGCCGGACGGGCGAATGATTGGTCTTTCGCCGGGCGATTCTGTCGATTTGGTCGATACCGCGACGGGCGACACAATCCGCACGATCAAGGCATCGGAAACTCTGCGGGATGTCGAGTTCTCCGGTGACTGCCAGACACTTGTCGGGTTAAGTATGGACAACAGCCTTCAGTTCTGGAATACGTCTACGGGCGAGTTGCGACACACGGTTTCGGTCGGTGATTGCGCCACATATGTGGCGATGGCTGTTTCGTACGTCGGTGACTTCGTGTTGCTGGCGAATCAACCAGCGAACGGGCTAATTGCCTCATACAATTCACGGGAAAGCCATGGCCGCACTCTGCCGGGCATACGCTCATCAATCAAGAGCGTGGCCGTTTCACCCGATGGCATGCTGCTCGCCGCAGGCGATTTCAACGGGCACGTCTTTCTCTGGGATGCTGCCACGCTTCAGCCCAGCGGTGCCCCCCTGACCTGCGGCACAGCGTCGGTGACCCGCCTCGAGTTCTCACCGGACAACAGGCAGCTCGCTACGGGCAATTTTGACGCGGTCGTAGCCGTCTGGGACGTCACGACCCGTCAGCGGCTACATCAGTTGAAGGGACACACTCGGGCGGTAACTCACCTGGATTTTTCGGCCGACGGCAAGTTACTGGTTTCGTCCGCCGACGATGGTACCGTTCGGCTGTGGGACGCAGCCCTGCGCGAGCCATCGCGCTCCCTCACAAAGCCAGGCGATGCCGATTACCCCAAGCAAGAATCGCTTGCCTTTTCGCCGGACGGTCGATGGCTGGCGAGTGGTGGTGGAGGTCGAGTCCAGGTCTACGAAGCGCACACCGGCAAGAGGGCACATGCGTTTGAAGGCCACCCAGCGATGTCTGTGGAATTCTCGCCGGACAGCTCGATTCTCGCTGCTGGAGGTTTAGACTCACGGGTGAAGCTCTGGGACGTGGCGTTAGACAAGGAAATCTGCACGCTGGAGGGTGTTCCGATGGGTCCGCACGATCGGCACTCGGCAGAGTGCCTGGCATTTTCCCCGGACGGCCGAATGCTCGCGGTGGGATATGGAAGTCGGCACTGGTTCGACGAAGACTATGACCAGATTCTCAAGATTTGGGACGTCGCAAGCTGCAGGGAGATTCGGACTCTCTCCGGGCATCGAAATTCAGTGACTGGCGTAGATTTCTCGCCGGACGGCAAGTGGCTGGCGACGGCAAATCTCGACCGTACTGTGCGTCTGTGGGATGTGGCAACCTGGAAAGAGTTGCGCGAACTCGCCGGGCCGGTAGGCTTCATGTCCGTGAGATTCTCGCCCGATGGAAGGTCACTTGCCGCCGCCAGCGCGGGACCGGACAACAAGATTCTCATTTGGGAGACCGCGACCGGCCGCGAGGTTTATTCGTTCGTAGGCCATGCGAATCACGCGAGCGTTGTCGCGTTTTCGCCCGACTCCCGAACACTTGCTTCGGCTGCCTGGGATAATACGACGAAGCTCTGGGACCTGCGGACGGGTCGCGAAACTCGCACGCTGCGCGGACATACAGCCGGCGTTACGTGCGTCGCATTTTCGCCCGACGGCCACACGCTGGCAACAACGAGTCGAGATTTCACGATCCGAATGTGGGACACATTGAACGCAGAAGAACGCGAGCAGAAAGCAGAGGAGGCGTTCGACACCGCCGTCCAGCGCTGGCCAGACGACGCCCGCGTGTGGCTCGCTCGCTCTCATTACTTTGCACGTCGCGACGAGAACCTGAAGGCCGCGGCCGACCATGCCGAGACGCTCAAACTCATGCCCGACGAGCCTGCGCTCAATTCGGATTGCATTTCCTACATCGGCAAGGGAGGTGAATTCCAGCTGAGTCAAGGGAACCACGAACGTGCCCAGCCCCTCCTGCTGCAGGCAATCAACGGAGGCCGGCGGTTACTCGGACCAGATCATGGGCTCACACAGTCCTATCTGCGAAACCTGATCGACTGCCTGGAAAAGATGGGCAAATACGACGAAGCTGAACCGCTGCGTCGTGAGTTGGTTGATTTCTATAAACGCACCGCCCCGGAATCCCCGGGATACGCTTTCAGCCTCGCTTTCTTGGCCGTGAACTTCCTGCAACAAAAGAAATACGCCGATGCCGAAGCGACGCTTCGCGAATGTTTGACGGTCCGCGAACGGTCTTTGCCAGACGATTGGACTACGTATAACACAGTTTCGAGGCTTGGCGAGGCGATCGCCAGCCAGGCCAGCGTGCTTTCCGCGACTGACTTTCCCACCGCCAACGCGCGATTCGCCGAAGCCGAGCCGCTGCTTATCAAGGGCTACGAGGGGCTCAATCAACGCCAGGAAGGAATCCCGGTCGAGTCGCGCACGCGCTACTTAGCCGCTGCGATTCGAAGACTCATCGAACTGTACGAGGCCTGGGGAAAAACAGACCAAGCCCAGGCTTGGCAAGAGAAACTCGCGACTGCCACCCACGGTGGAGACTCGAAGCCCTAGGAGTCCATCCAGGAATTGTGGTGTGTCGTGGGATTCGTGGTGCGATGCGCGCTGAAGGTCGTGGGCGACCCACCTGCGACTCTGGACAACACCCTCTTTATCGCCATGGCCCATTGGCGGCTTGGCCATCATGACGAAGCCAGAAAATGGTTTCAGCAGGCTGTCGATTGGCAGGAGAAGAAAAACGTCACCGACGACGAACTCCCGCGTTTCCGAGTCGAGGCTGAAGGACCGTTGAAGTAGCCGGTCGACAAGGTTTGCTCCTGGAGTACGATGGGCATTCTTGCCCGTCAAGTCGCGGTCGGACAAGAATGTCCAACCTACGTCCCTGGGCATATTGACACAATAGCAGCCCGCCCCGCCGCGACGAGCTGCAAACCGAGTTTTCACTTCCCGGCCGATTTCACAAAAAAAACCTGGACGAACGCATTTTCCGTCCGGTCTCAGAGGAAAGAGCAGGAGCTTCCTCTCAGGGACTTCGTCTCGATGCGGCGACGGAGTCCATCGAGCGGGCACTGGCCATCAACCCGGGATGGGAGGATGCCGCGCTGTTTAAGGC
>JANNGQ010000599.1:0-6510 GCA_031403975.1 Planctomycetota bacterium | reverse complement strand
CCGGAAAGCCGATCCAAAAAGAAAGCCGCCCCAAGTTCGTATCGCTGCATCGTCGCGTTAAGCTGAGCAAAACCCAGAGCCTGCCAAAACCACTCACCTCATGCACCGTTGTTTGAGAGATGTGGCACTAGCGCCGTGCCGCTGACGGTCAATGCGCAAAGCATTGAAGCCTTGACGATGCAATCCGCGAAACTCAGCGACATTGGTTTTCGCACAATGCGAGGTTGCTGTACATTGACGCCCACCGTGCCGGATCGAGTTGAGACGCGAATTGTCGTCCGCGGCAGGATTGCCAGGAGAACTCACAATCGTGGCCCATCAAGACGCAGCACCTCAGGGCTCCTGGCTGTTGGCCGAACAACTGCTGGAGAGCGGCGATCCGGAATTCATCGACGAGCTGCGACGCATCCGCGATGCCGACCGATTGGGAGCGTTTGCAGTCACGTGGTACAAGGACTCTCGCCCGGCTTCACGGAGACTGCTGCTGGAATATCTCGATCGACCGCTCAACGCGTTCCGACATGAGCCGCTGGTGAAGCGGTTGCTGAAGGCGGCCTGTGCTGCGGAAGACGACGATCTGATGGCGCAGTTCATGGTCGCTTTCGACCGCTGCGTTCGCCGTGAGCGCAGGAAGAAACGCCGCTTTGACTGGTCGACTCGTGAACAGTGGACCGAAGAGTCGATTCGGGTACCGACCGGCACAGCCCTGCTCAGACCGGCGAAAAGTGTCAGGCTGGATCTCGGTTGGGGTCGGCACTACCTGTCAAGCGTTCAAAAGAAACTTCACATCCTGCGACTCTTCTCCGTGTCGACTCGCAATTATCTGCGGCGGCGAGCCTGGCGATATTTCCGAACAATCGGCAAGCAGAATCCGCAGCGATACCTCAATGCCGTGACCAGGGCGCTCGCGAAATACACCGACAACGATTGCGCTGACGGACTGGCTCTGATCGACAACTGGGGTCTGATGCACGTACTGTTTCATGACACCGACGTGCTTGAAGCCCGTCCTGCCGGCTGGACACTCCGTGACGGAAAGTCGCTGGGCAACCTCAGAGCATCGCCCGCCTTTCTTGACGCATGGAAAGCCAGTGCTGTACCACTCGTCGAACTCTTGAGCACCGCGAGATGCCGTGCGGTGCGGCAGTGGGCCGTTCAGATGCTGCAGGCGCACCACCCCGCTGCGCTGCAGTCGATGCCGCTCGACACGCTGCTGAACTGGATGTGCAGTGATGATGCAGAGCTTGCGGAGCTGGCTGCGGCAGCACTCCTCAAAGCAAGCGCTGCGTCTGAGATACCTGTTGATCGCTGGCTGCGACTGACGGAAGTGGCAAATCCGCAGGTGCAGGATCGGATCTGTGACCTTATGGCGAGGCTTCTCAGCCCGCATTCTCTGAAGCTCAAGGAGATCGTGCAGCTGGCGTGTTCAGGCATGGTGCCGGTCGCGAGACTGGGGCTGCAGTGGCTGAGAACCGCAACGCCGCAGTCGCCGGAGGACTGCCGCGTGTTGTTGCAGGTCTGTGATGCCGGGACAGAATCCGTGAGGTCTGAACTGGTCGAAGTCCTCTGCCGAGCAATCGAATCGTCTCCGCATTTCCGACTGGAATTCGTGCTCGAAGTTGTCGACTCAAAGCACGCGGATGTTCGCAGCACGGGCTGGAACTGGCTGACTGCAAACGAGCAGTCCGCCAATGACGTCTCTGTCTGGCAGCGACTCATGGAGACTCCCTATGACGACATTCGACTTCGCCTGGCAACGCTGCTCGAAACTCACGCAGCACGCCGCGATGGATCACACATCCTGCAGCGACATCAGCTGGCCCCGGAATCAGTGCGGTATCTCTGGGCTTCAGTACTCCTCAACGTGAATCGCGGCGGCAGACAGAAACCCGGAGTCGTGACCGGACTCGTGGAACGATTGAAGCAGCATCCATCGGAAATCTCTGTGCTGCTCCCGATCCTCGCTGTGGCTCTGCGATCCGGTCGCAGTACGGAATGGCGGGCGGCCCTGACGGGTATTGTCCGACTCGTCGAAGTTCGACCTGAACTTGGCGCAACAGTGAGCGAGATGTTTCCGGAGTTGTCGATTCCGTAGCCTCGGGGACTGTCGGTCTTATCGTAGGGCAGGCTTCCAGCCTGCCTTGGCGCAATTCCTTGTGGGGGCAGGCCAGGCAGGCTGGAAAGCCTGCCCCACGGTCAGGCCAGGCAGGCTGGAAGCCTGCCCCACAAGGAATCCCGAGCAATCCGACAGTCCCCCAGCTGGATGGGGTCGTCAAGGAGAACTTGGGACAGTCGAAGTAGCGATCGGGTTTGAATATGCTGCCTGCGGCACGGGCACGAAGCGAAAGCGAATGTGCTCAATTGGCGACTCGAATGTATTGAATCCGTCGGGAGGGACTCGAACGGCTACCGAGACCAAATTGCTGCGGTGTTCCGCCGTGGTGTGAGTTTGCTTTGTCATGCTTCCCCAGGGCCGTTGTTCGTTCGCCGGATACGTCACCGTACCCGCGACTGGGGCAACGGGTTTACGCAGGTACGGTGACGTATCCGGCTTGTGTGAACGACCCTGGTCGGCGCTTCGAAGTCGGTACCTTTCGGCCCTCCCGATTGTCCTTTTCTGCCTCCGCTCAGGGAATCCCCGATGGAAATCTCCTTCGCCTATCGTCGGCCTAGTGCCGTCGTTGAGGGAGCGTTCGGGCTGGCGTTGGCGCTGTCTCCGAATCTGCGGCGAGACCGCGTCAGCTATGGCGGGGTCCTGCGGGATCCGCTGCGGTTTCGGGAAGCGATGTCGGCACTGCATGACGTCGTCGTCAGCGATCTGCGGTATCAGCCGAGAGATAAATCGGCGTACGAAGCTTACAAAGCCGCTGAAGGGGAACGGGAATCGGCCGTTCGCATGTCGGCGTTCAGAGCAACAAAGGCCGAACTGAAGTCGCTGCAGATCGAGCCTATGCCGGAAGGGCTCGAAGCCGAATTCGCCGCACAGCGCGGGGTTTACTGGCGAGCCCGGCAGAAGTATTCGAATCATCTCCTCAGGCATGATCGGGAGTTGTGGCGATTGCTGATGCCGTGCGATCCTGTCATCACCGTCGCAGATGACTCACTGTTCTTCGAGTGCTTCAGTGCGGACGAAAGCAGCTACGGATGCCTGACGGTCTCACGCGATGCCTTTGAAAAGGAAGAGCACATCGCAACCGGTACCACGAACGTCGACTATTCGTGGCGGCTGTACGAGCAGTTCCAGAAATTCCGCAGCTACCGTGAGACGCGCTTCGACGTTGATCCGGGCGGATTCGATGTCACCACAACCGACACTGCCACATACCGGGAAGAGAAGATCGACCTGCCTTCCAGCTGGCTCCGCGGTTTTCTTCAGCTCCAGTCAGCCATGAGTCTTCCGCTTCGTCGTGTCCCCGTCAGCCGCGAAGGTCTGTATGCGATCCTGGCGTTTCTTCGTCAGCATCGTGCGGCGAAAAGTCCCCGAGCTGTTCGCTTCGAACTGGAACCCGGCAGGCCAGTGCGCATCGTTCTTGAACCCTGGGAGCGCCGTATTGAACTGCACTCGACGCCGTATCAGGGGACTCGCACTGAGACCATTCGAGTCTGGGGCCGCGACCGCCTGAGGGTTCTCTCACGGCTGTTGCCGCTGGTCGACACGATTGATGTTTATCTGACTGGAACTGGCCTGCCCAGTTTCTGGGTGGCGAACATGGGGCCGATGCGGATGGTGCTGGGACTGAGCGGGTGGACGACGAACGACTGGACTGCGGCATCAGCACTGCAGCAACTCGCACCGCCGGTCAAACTTGATGAAGCCACGCTGGCGATCGTGGCGGAATCGTTTCGAGGCGACACGTCTCGCACGTTGGCTCAGATTCAGGAGACGACGAAACTGAACGCTCCGCATGTCGCGGCTTCGCTCCACCGGCTGGCGCTGCTGGGACAGGTGATTCATGATCTGCCTGGCGGCGTCTACCGCTGGCGACAGGTCATGCCTGTTCCGTTGACGTCCGATCAGGTGGGGACCGAAGACGTTGAAACAGTGCAGGCACTGGCGCTGATTCGAGACAGCAAGTTTGAAATCCGCCGCGATGAAAACTCTGCGTCCGGACTGCGGATCGTCAGCGCTGCCATCAAAGAACGATCTGCGTCGGATCGCGCTGTCGAACTCATTCTGGACGGCGACGGCCGGATCACTCGCGGCAAGTGCGGATGTTCGCATCATTTCACGAACGGTCTGCGCAAGGGACCGTGTCGGCATTTGCAGGCTCTGCGGAATCACCTGCTTCAACGTCGCCGTCCCGATTCCCTCGACCGCTGGTTCGAATGTTTTCAGAACTGACTCATGACAGATGCCGCAACAAATCAGCCGTCGGAGGATCGGCCGGGCTTTTTCCGGCGTCTGATCAACGCCCTCTTCGGCGGTGGGGCGAAACCCGCGACGCCGGTTGCACAGCCTGGCGGCCGTGGACGGAACGCAACACGGCCGACTGCTCCTGTCCAAAGCACCTCTGCACGAAACCCGCGACCAGCGACCCTGGACCTGGAGGCCTCAGCCTTTCTGCCCATCTCGCGGACGGACTTGCTGTCCGCTGCGAAACAGACAACGCTGTGGAGCAGCCCCTGGTTCGGTCGCCGCGATCTGATTCCGCCGGTTGAAGATCCGAGGACCAGGCTGATCGACCGCGCAATGGTCACGCAAGGGATGATCACACGGGAACAGCTGGCTGAGATTCATCGTGTCGGAATGGAAATGGATCGGCATCGCCCCGACGCACTGCTGATCCGGCATAAGTCACAACAAGCCGGGAAGGAGGCCGTGGAGGCCGAACGCCAGGCCCGCCGAGAAGCGAAGCAGAAGAAAAGGGACGAGGCCGCCGCAAACCGCGAAGCCCGCCGAGCGGCCATCGCAGAACGAAGAGCCAGCGATATCCTGTTCCTTGGCCGAGGTGTCTCGGGACGATTGGGAGACCGCGAGAGCGACCGGACGAAATTGGATTCGCTGGCGCTGCCGTTCCTCGCAACACCGGCGGAGATCGCAGCCGCGCTGTCGCTGACGATTCCGCGGCTCCGCTGGCTGGCGTTTCATGCGGATGTTGTCTCGCGGACTCATTACGTCAGTTTTCAGATCCCCAAAAAATCCGGCGGCATGAGAACTATCAGCGCTCCGCATCGAACGATGGCGGCCGCGCAGAAATGGGTGCTGTGCGAGATTCTTAACATGCTTCCTGTGGAATCCTGCGCCCACGGATTTATACATGGTCGCAGCATTCTGACGAACGCACAGCCGCACGTTGGTCGTGACGTCGTTATCAATATGGACCTCGAGGGCTTTTTCCCGGGCATCACCTTCCCGCGCGTCCGCAGATTCTTTGCTCGACTCGGCTACTCGCCCTCGGTCGCCACGATTCTCGCACTGCTGTGTACGGAATGTCCCAGACGGAGCGTCACATTCTCCGGCGAGCCGTTTCTGGTCGCCACCGGTCCCCGCGGACTGCCTCAGGGAGCCTGCACCAGTCCGGCGATTTCCAATCAGATCGCCCGTCGACTGGACCTCCGGCTTCAGGGATTGGCCACGAAGATGGATCTGACATACACACGCTATGCCGACGACATCACATTCTCAGGTGGCGAAAATCTCCAGAATCGAATCGGCTACGTCATGGCGCGCATCCGGCACATTGCATCCGATGAAGGCTTCACGGTTAACGAAAAGAAAAGCCGCGTGCTCCGGCAGAGTACCGCTCAGAGCGTGACCGGACTTATTGTGAACGACAAACCGAGCATATCACGTCAAAAGCTGCGACGCATCCGCTCGATTCTGCACCATGCTCAGACGGAAGGCGTGGAATCCCAGAATCGCGAAGGTCACCCCAACTTTCGGGCATGGCTGGAAGGCTCCATCGCGTTCATCTCCATGACGCGGCCTGAACTTGGTGCCGATTTTCGAAGACAGTTGCAGTCAGCCGGATGATGCACACATATTCTGGAACGCGGGCGCTTGTTCAATGGTACTCACTATGTAACCCGAAGCGTCAGAGAGGGCCTGTGTTGCGTATTTCATTAGGGCTGGAAGCCCGGCACATCGTCAGCCGGTGGCGTGAGCCACCGGAATACTTTGGCGGAATCGCCACAGTGTAGAACAGTTGTCTCAACTGTTCCGCCTGCTTTGGCGGAATCGCCACAGTGTAGAACAGTTGTCTCAACTGTTCCGCCTGCGACCGGATGAACAATTGGGGACAATTGTTCCACAAAGTGAGTGCCTTTGGGCTTACGCCACCGGTCCCGGCGCGCCGGGATCGGCCCTCCGGGCCTGAAATGCGCCTCGCTGACGCTTCGGGTTTGTAGGATACGTGCCAATCCTGACCGCGTGCAGTATGATCGCGCCAATTCTACTCGGCGCGACCCAACGACGACAGACCGAGCAAACCGAGCTTCGACTGCAACGCGCGGATGTCGTTGCTCCTCAGTTGCACGTAGTGCACGAGGTTCTCTGCCGACCGCCGATGC
>JANNGQ010000598.1:0-5424 GCA_031403975.1 Planctomycetota bacterium | reverse complement strand
ATGCGCGATCTCGACTACCAGGTCATGGCTCACGCATTTGCCGCGCAAAACGAACTGGGGCGGCTGTGTGACGAATCTGTCTATCAGGCCAACTTGGCGAGGCGACTCACCGCGGCCGGAATCTCGTGCAGAATCGAGTGTCCAATTCTCGTTACGTTTCGGGAGTTCAAAAAACAGCTTTGGCTGGATTTGGTGGTCGACGATCGCATCCCGTACGAACTCAAGGCCGTTGCTCGATTGACGCAGGAGCACGAGAACCAATTACTGAACTACCTGTTACTGGCGAATGCTCGGCGGGGTAAGGTTATCAACTTCAGCTCGGAGTCCGTGGAGTCGAGATTTGTCAATGCTCCACTGGAAGCTGCAGACCGTCACGAGTTCGTCGTTGACACAGCGAACTGGGTTGGTGACGCTGCATTTTCCGAATTGGTCAAGGCACTCGTCCGTGACTGGGGGACATGTCTCGATCTGAGTCTTTATCTGCAAGCACTCACGGAGTGTTTAGGCGGCAACGAACTGGTAGTCCAACAACTTCCCATGCGATCCGCGAACGGTCCAATGGGAAACCAACGATTTCATCTCGTGAATGCTCACACCGCATTTCGTCTTACGGCTCTCCACGACGGAGTCAACGCCAGTCACATGAAGCATCTTCAGCAACTCATCAGACCGAGTCCGGTTGATCGGATTTACTGGGTCAACATTGCACGACATGAATTGCGATTCCAGACAATCAGTTCCGAGTAAAATGCAACCGACAGGAAAATCTGGGACAGGAACATGATCAGCGAAACGTGAATTGCCGGGGATTGATTGCCGCCAGCGAGTCCATCGCTCCATTATGAGGGCGAGCACACCTGCAGAATTCCTTTGCAGAAATCCGGCAGGTCATCCGGCTTGCGGCTGCTCACGAAGTTCCGATCGACGACGACCGAGGCATCATCGAAGATCGCGCCGGCATTGATTAGGTCGTCCTTGATTCCCGGCGAACCTGTGACTCTTACTCCCTTGTAAACGCCGGCGGAGATCGGCATCCAGCCGCCGTGACAGATTGCAGCAACCAGTTTGCCGGACTGCGCGAATTCGCGCGTGATCCGCAGAACTTCGGGATCGCGCCGAAGCTTGTCCGGCATCCAGCCGCCGGCACAGATGAGACCCTGATAATCGGCCACATTGATTCCGTTGATCCGCATGTCGGACATGCACGGATAACCGTTCTTGCCGGTGTATTTCTTCTCTGCTTCCTGTCCGGCAAGATGAAACCTCGCACCGGCTTCAATCAGCCGGAGCTTTGGATACCAGACTTCAAGATCTTCATAATCGTCGCCGATGAAGCAGAGAAAAGTCTGGCCGGAGAGAGAGATCATGGGACTCGGTTCTCAAGAAAAAAGCTGATTCGGAGCACACGACGCCCATCTGCAGTTCAGCCGGCCTGAGACAGAGGAGCCGCTGCGGCCGCTGCAACACTGCCCGCGATTCGGATAAAGATGCTGTGCAGCGACGGCCGCAGCAGCTCGAAGTGTTCCAGTCGCGTCTCACTGGCGAGTCGATTCAGCAACCCGTGCGATTGTGACTCATTCTGCAGTTTCAGATGAAAGTACGCTCCTCGCTGTTCTATAGAGGATACGCCTTCGACTTGAGCGGGCAGAAGATGGCCTTCTGCCAGCCGGACCCTGACCTCATCGGCCGGGTAGTTCTGCTGAATCTCGCTGACGGTTCCGTCGAGCACTTTGTTGCCGTTGTGGATCATGAACACCCGTTCGCAGAGTCGTTCGGCGACATCCATTTCATGAGTCGAAAAAATTATCGTCGTTCCGCGGCTGCGCACTTCCAGAATGCACTCCCGCAGAAGTTCGAGGTTGACCGGATCAAGCCCTGTGAACGGCTCATCGAGAATCAGCAGCTGAGGCCGGGCGACAACGGCGGCCATGAACTGCACTTTTTGAGTCATCCCTTTAGACAATGTTTCAATCTTCCGGCCGCCCCAGTCTTCCGCTCCCAGCCGCTTCAACCAGTGATCGATCTCCTGGTCGCAGTCGCGAAATCCCTTGAGCCGTGAATAGTACTTCAGCAGGTCGCGGACTTTCATGCGGCGATACAGCCCCCGTTCTTCGGGAAGATAGCCGACGCGATCATCCGCACAGACACCTTCCGCCTGACCGAGCACCGTGATCCGTCCCCGATCCGGGAAAAAGATCCGCAGAATCATCCGGATTGTCGTCGTCTTGCCCGATCCGTTCGGCCCGATGAAGCCGTAAATGGACCCCGTCGGAATCGCCAGATCCAGATCCCGCACAGCAGTATGAGTTCCGAAGGTCTTGGTGACTCCGGACAACTCAACAGCAAATTCTGACATATCATCCAACCTGATATGAGGTCGCAGAAATCAGTTTCAGACTCGTAAGGCAACCCACGAAGAATGTCCTGCCCATTGAAGCCTGAATGCTTCACTCACCGCGGCGGGATTATGCGAGTTTCCCTTGCTGATTCAAACGAGAGCCACACAGCAGGTCCGGTTCCACCGCAGAGATGAGCGCAGTTCGAGCCACCGTCAGGTTTCTTGCTGCAGTTTTCGCCGTAATCCCTGAAATGCACCTTCGCGAGTCCGCTGATTCAACGCTGGCGGTCCCAGACCCGCCGGTTCTGCCATAAGCCTTGATGATAACTTTCGTGGTTTCAGACTGGTCGGCCGCCGGTTGCCAGTTGCATTTCGCCCGATGAGAAGACCTGACCGGATTCTGTGACATTTGCTGAAAGTTGTGCGCCTACTCTTGCTTGGTTTGCCAGGCTGTATCTCCATGTCGGGATGTGGTTTTGTGGCGACTTCGCGCATCAATGATGCGCCGACTGTGGCCCGTGCTCAGTCGCCCGACCCTCCAGTCCAGACCGTGATTCCACCGACACTTCCCGTACAACCGAGGGCTGCCGTTCCGCCCGTCTATCTGCCGTTGACTCTGCGAGAAGCGATTGCATCGGCACTTAGTGATTCGTCCGTGATCCGCGTTGTTAACGGTGGTGTGAATCTCGCATCAATTGTGCCATCGGACTTGCTGATTGCCGAGCAGAGGATTGCAGTGGAACAGGGACGATTTCAGCCGAAACTGTCGGCAAACTACGATGCCAGCCGAATTGATCAGCCGCCGAATGCATTTTTCGGGCCAGGGATCGCAGCAGACACGAGACGAGATGCCACCAGCGCCACAGCGCGTGTTATTCAACCGCTGACGACCGGCGGTTCACTGAGTCTTGGCATTGAACCACCGCTGGCGTATTTGTTTCTTCCGAACGGCGTCGATCCCGGCGAATTCAACCCGATCTACTCCACCGACTACGTTCTGCGTGTCAGCCAGCCAGTCCTGCGCGGCGCAGGGCGAGACATCGCGACCGCGCCGATTCAGATTGCTCAATTGCAGGCGAATCAGTCCCGATGGGAGTTGGAAGAGACTCTGAACGATCAGATTCGCAGCGTCACGGAGAGCTATTGGCGACTCTATGCGGCGCATCTGCAGCTGGAAGCTGTGAAAGCCGTGCTGCCGCTGGCGGAAGAAAGCGTACGCATAGAGGAGCTGCGGTTTCAGGCACAACGAAACATCATGGCCGACGTGGCAAGATCACGGTTTCAGCTGGATGGATTTCGCAGGTCACAGTCTGTGGTGCAGGGTGATGTCCGACGCAGAGTTCTGCAGTTGCGGCAGCTGATGGGTGGCGCAGCAGCCATTCATCCGCTGTTGCTTCCATCGGAACGTCCTCAGGAAACGCCGCCACCAACGGACGCCGAGCGGCTCGTGCAGATCGCGATTCAGAATCGACCGAATCTCAATCGACTGCGCGAACGCCTCGCCGAGCGGCAGGTTGCAGTGAATGTCGCCGCCAACGGTGTGCTGCCATCGCTGGATCTGCGAGCTGAGTATCGTGCGAGCGGACTCACTGATCAACTCGACAGCAGTTTTCGCCAGGCGTCGACATCGGACTTTACCGACTGGACTCTGGGATTCGGACTGGATATCCCGATCGGGAACCAGACGGCTCGCAGCCGTCGACGAGTCGCGGAACTGGAATTTGTGCGAGACCAGCTGCGGCTCAGCGTCGGCGAGCAAAGCGTTGCGTTCGAGATCACTGAGCTGATTTCTGATCTGCAAACGCAGTGGGAACGCCTGGAACTGACAAAGCAACAGGCACGGGAAACCCAGGAGTGGCTGCGCGTCTCCCGCATCCGCTATACCCAGCCGCCGGCATCCGGCTCAAGTCAGGACTGGCTCCTGCTGGCGCTAACCGATCTGCAGTCGGCCATGCGGTCGTATGTTGACTCAGTCGGCGACGTCGGTGAAGCGCTGGCGGAATACAATACGCTTCTGGCAAAACTCAGTCAGGCTCAGGGTCGGAGTGTCTACGACTGGAGGCAACAGACTTCTGAAACTGATGCTGCGCAGAATCCCGGCGGGCATTCCGGATTTCAGTACATCGACTATCGCAGCGATCCGAGCCACGCGATGAGCGTACTGCGTCCGAACGTGCCCAAAACTGAGCCACGGAATCCAGCCGTTCTGCCGCAGCCGTCATTGATCAGGCAGGCTGGACATTCGTTTCCGGACACCAAACTCACCACCAAAATTCCGTCCGCAGATACTTCAGGCCCTTTGAGGCCATGATCATTCCGATCGAGTTCCAGCCGCGGGTAATGCGCCCGAAGCCGGTCATGCCTGACTTCAGCCGACCGTCCGGATTCCGGATCTGACAATGGACAACCACGACGTTCTGATTCAGTCCTGAGACGTTTCCCTTCGAGGCCGTCGCCGCGATTCCTTCGACCGCAGCTTCAAAGGTCTCGAAAGGAATCGCACGCACCTTCAGCACGACTGTCTGCCCGGCTTTGAGATGTGCGGCATCATCTTCACTGACGGAGATCTCCACACGCGACGTTTCCGGTTTCTCGATCGTACAGAACAGAGAATCCTGAATGGCCACCTGGCCGATTCTTTCGAGGAGCCGCGGGGCCGAGAAGATCCCGCTCGTCGGTGCCAGAAGCTGAAGTTTACTCTTCTGAGTCTTCAGCCAGGCCAGTTCATGATCGACTCGTTCCCGCCGAGCTTCTTCCGAGGCAATGTCTTCAGGCCTGCTGCCGGCTTTCATCAGATTCAGAACACTGCGCGCGTCTTCCAGTTCCTGAGCTCGTCTTCCGATCTCCGCTTCCTTGGCCCGAATACCAGTTGCCCTCGCCGCACTGGTGGCCGCCAGGGTCTGTGCCAGGCGTGATTCAATCTGCATCAACTGCAGACGTTCCGCCCGCAGCTGAGCCCCGGCAAGAGCTCCCTGTCGATAGAGTTGCTCGGAATGGGCAAGATCCTGCTTCGCGTTGTCCAGCTGAGCCGCTGTCTCCTGAATTCGATGCTGCTGAATCAGTAACTCCTGATCATGAGCCACCTG
>JANNGQ010000597.1:0-5147 GCA_031403975.1 Planctomycetota bacterium | reverse complement strand
GACTATTCGTCTGTCATCATTCAGAAATGAATGACCGGCTGGAAGCCGGTGCCGCGGAAGTTCCCACTGCCCTACTGCCCACTTGCCCACCTGCCTTGTCATCCCCTCATCGACTCTGCTGCGAGTCAATCATGCGTCGACACCACGCACTCGCGATCTGCGTAAACATCGCCGCTTTCAGCTTTCCGGTCTTGTTACAGCAGCCGAATTTCGCTGACGAGCAGCTCACATTCGAACGCGACATTCGTCCGATCCTGAAGGCGCACTGTTTTCAGTGTCACGGAGAAGATCCCGAGCTTAAGGGCGGGCTCGATCTGCGTTTGGTGCGACTCATGCAGACCGGCGGCGAATCAGGCACAGCAGTGGTCGCCGGTGATCCTGCAGCGTCGCTGTTCTGGCAGCGAGTTTCCTCCGACGAGATGCCGCGAGGCGCGAAGAAACTGTCGCCCGCTGAGAAGGAAAAGATCCAGCTCTGGATTACTCAGGGAGCCAGGACCGCTCGGCATGAACCGGCGGATCCGGCGGATGCACGGTACACAGAAGAAGAACTGAACTACTGGGCCTGGCAGCCGGTGCGACCGGTCGAGCCTCCTGTGCCTGCGGGCTATGCCGTCTCAAATCCTGTCGACGGATTCCTTGCAGCGGAACTGGCCAGTCGCGGACTGACATTCTCACCGGAAGCGGAGCGGCACACGCTGATCCGAAGAGTCACTTTTGATCTGACAGGTCTGCCGCCGACCTCTGAAGAAGCTGTGGCCTTCGAACAGGATCAGTCTCCGGAAGCCTGGGCGAAAGTGGTCGATCGGCTGCTCAGTTCGCCGCAGTACGGAGTTCGATGGGGCCGGCACTGGCTGGATATTGCGGGCTATGCGGAAAGCGATGGCAATCCTGGAAAAGACCAGGAACGCCCGTTTGCCTGGCACTACCGAGATTATGTAATTCAGTCCCTGAACGAGGACAAACCCTACGACCGATTTCTGGTCGAACAGCTGGCCGGAGATGAACTGCTGGAAGGAATTCCGGACGGCAACAATCCGCGTCACGTGGAACTTTTGGCTGCCACTGGTTTCCTGCGGATGGCTCCTGATACCACCGGCAGCGATGACACATTGATGGACCGGAATCAGGCTGTCGCGGAAATGCTGAAAATCGTCGGCAGCTCCGTACTCGGACTGACAGTCGGATGTGCACAGTGTCACGACCATCGCTACGACCCGATTTCGATTGATGACTACTACCGTTTTCGAGCCATCTTCGATCCCGCCTTCCCTCTGCAGGCATGGAAGAAACCCGGCGAGCGTCTGACCGATCTGACCGACAACGCGAATCGTACCGAAGCCGCTCGAATCGAAGCTGAGGCTGTTGCCACAGAAACCGACATCAGCAAACGTCGTCGCGAACACTGTCAAATGATTCAGGATCGTGCCATCAGCAGTGCGCCGGCAGAAGTTCGTGACGCGTTGCGAACTGCCGTAACGACTCCCGCGGACGCACAGACTCCGCAACAGAAGCAGTTGCTTGATCAGTATCCGACGGTCCGCACGGTCGACTGGATCATCGGGCAGTTGACGGAATACGACAATCCGGCGTACCGGGGATTCCAGGCGGAAGAAGGCAAGGTCGCCGAAGTCAGAAAGACGAAGCCCCTGCCGCGGATGGTGATGATGGTGAACGAATCTGCCGCAGCGATTCCGGTGAGCATGATCTTTCTTCGCGGTGATCCGCAGCAGCCCGCGAAACCGGTGACGCCCGGTGAGCTGCACGTTCTGAGTCTCAACCGACCCGAAGCTTTGATCGCGGAAGCGATTCCTGGACTCCCGACTTCGGGCAGACGCCTGGCATACGCAAAGCAACTGACGGACGGAACTCACCCGCTGGTCGCGCGCGTCGCGGTCAACCGCATCTGGCGGCATCATTTCGGTCGAGGCCTTGTGAAAACGACTGCAGATTTCGGCGCGTTCGGCGAACGTCCGACACATCCGGAACTGCTTGACTGGCTGGCCGACGACTTCATGCGAAACGGATGGACTCTGAAGCGGCTTCACAGGATGATCGTCATGTCGACGGCCTGGCGGCAGACATCTCAGCGGACGGCAGCCCTTGACGAAGCGGACCCCGAGAACCGACTCCTCGGCAGAATGAATCTGCAGCGGCTGGAAGGTGAGGCGATTCGGGACGCGATCCTGAGTGTTACGGGGCGGATCAATCTGCAAATCGGCGGTCCTGGCGTTCCGGTCGGCGAAGACGACGAAGGAAAGTCGGTGATCGGTCGCCGGACTCTGCGTGACGGCCTGTATTCAGGCATCGAAAGCGCAGGAGATCAGGAGTTCCGGCGCAGCGTCTACGTCAGCTCACCGAGGGCTTTGCCTCTGAACATGCTGGAGACGTTTGATCTTCCGATGATGACCCCGAACTGTCCACAGCGGACCGTTTCCACGTCGGCACCGCAGTCGTTGTGGTTTCTGAACGACGAAGGAATGGTGCGGCTCGCCGATCATATGGCCGAGCAGCTGTGCGCGAATGTGACGCTGGATCCGGTTTCAAGATTGCAGACGGTCTTTCTGAGACTGTTCGCCACTCCGCCGGATGCCGATGAGATAAAGCAGTGTGAGGAATACCTGAGCGCACAGGCCGCGATTTTTCGTGCCGATCCGGATAAAGCATGGCAGGAAAAAGTCACCGTATCACCCCAGGCACCGGACGTGCGGGCCATGGCCAGTCTGTGTCAGATTCTGATGTCGTCAAACAGGTTTTTGTATGTGGAATAGTTGTGCAGCGCGCCGCCACCGGGCCCGTCCCGGTGGTTCAACGGCTTTTGCACGATTCGAACTACGGTGTGGAACATCGCTATGAACACCCCGCTCTGCTCCCGACGACATCTCCTGCAATCATCCGCATTCGGGCTGAGCGCTCTGGGGACCGCCTGGCTCTTGAAGCAGGACGGCCTGCTGGCCGGCACTGCGTCCGCGCCGCCGAAGCCGCAGCTTGAACGCGTGACGTATGACGTTGTGCCGAAGCGGCCGCCGCAGCCAGCCAGAGCGAAGGCGATGATCTCAATGTTCATGATCGGCGGTCCGAGTCAGATCGACATGTTCGATCCGAAGCCGGAGTTAACGAAACGGAACGGTCAGAATTTCGACGGCGATCTGAAATTCGACAACGCCGCTCAGGCCAGCCGGCAGATCATGGGTCCCGCGTGGCGGTTCCGGCCTCGAGGTGAATGCGGCATGGAATTGTCCGACCTGGTTCCGCAGCTGGCCGGCATTGCCGACGAGATCACTCTGATCCGGTCGATGCATTCTGCCGTCAACAATCATTTGCCGGGAATCTATGCGCTCAACACGGGTGCCGGAGTCGGCGGACGTGCGTCGCTCGGAAGCTGGCTGCTGCATGCGCTGGGCAGTGAGACCCAGGAACTTCCCGCCTTTGTGGCACTGACGCATCCGCAGGGACTGCCGCTGATTGGCGGTGAAAACTGGACCAGCGGCGGATTGCCTTCGATCTTTCAGGGCACGGTCGTCCGGGCGAAGGAGCCCAGGATTCTGAACCTCGATCCTCCCGCACATCTGCGCGGGGCGGCACAGCATCAGCAACTGGATTTCCTGAGGAAGATCAATCAGAAACATCTGCAGCGGCATCCTGGAGAATCCGATCTCGACGCCCGCATCGCCAGTTACGAACTGGCCGCGCGGATGCAGTTGGCTGCCCGAGATGCCTTCGATATTTCACAGGAAACGGAAACGACTCAGAAGATGTACGGCGTCGACCGCGACACGACTCGCGATTATGCCACCAGGTGTCTGATTGCCAGACGACTGGTAGAGCGAGGCGTTCGGTTCGTGCAGATCTTCAACAACGGCCAGTCATGGGACCATCACTCATCGATTCTCACGGAACTGCCGAACCGCTGCGAAGAAATCGACCAGCCGGCCGCCGCACTGGTGAGTGACCTCAGACAACGCGGAATGCTGGATGAAACGCTCGTCCATTGGGGCGGCGAAATGGGACGATTGCCGGTCATACAGATTCCCGTCGATCCGGCTCGACGTCAGAATGTCGGTCGTGACCATAACACGTTCGGATTCAGCATGTGGGCGGCAGGAGGCGGCATTCGTAAAGGCCATGTCCACGGGAAGACGGACGAGTTCGGTCATCATGCGGTTGAGGACATCGTGGAACACTACGATTGGCTGGCTACCGTTCTGCACCTGTTCGGGCTGAATCACCACGACCTGCATTTCCAGGTCGGCACGAAGCGACTGGCCCTGGTCGAAAACCAGGAAGCAAGGCCTGTGGCAGGGATACTTGCGTGAGGAAACTCTGATTCGACTGTCCCACATTCGACCCCAACGGCCTCGTGCCGTTGGTGAAGCAGATGGAGAGCTAAGAACGCAAACAATACACCCACCCATTCTTCCTGCATTCCCGCCTTCGCGGGAATGCAGGAAGAATGGGTGGGGTTGCGGGTCGTTGTGCGGCTAGCTCTCCATCTGCTTCACCATCCAGACGAGCTGGATGGGGTCGTCAAGGAAAACCTGGGACAGTCGAACTAACGAGTTTCACTACAGCGTTCGTGTCGGAACTCTCACGGGTTCCGCTGCTGGATTCAGAAACTGCTTCACACATCGCTCCATGAATCGTTGTCGTCCAGATCCGTGATGATGTCCAAAATACCCTGTCCATTCAGGTTGGCAAAGAACCAGTCGTGACCGGCACTGCCCGTCAGGCGATCCGCTGCACGGTCGTCAAAGACTGTTGCACAGGGACCGTCCGAACGCAGCACGACGGACCCGTTCCGGCCGCCACCGTTGTGCAGGTGATCCACTCGCTGTGCGTATGTCTTGTCGTTGCGAGTCCACTCGTCAATGACGGCACCGAGAGAAGTCGGGGCGTTGTCGAAGGCGGTGAAAGCCGCGATGAGCAGGTCCTCCTGGGCATTGCCGATGATACGGTCGGCACCCTTACCGCCGATCAGAAGGTCGCGGCCTTGTCCGCCGCTGAGTTGGTCATCGCCCTCGCCGCCCTGCAGCATATCGTCCCCGGCACCACCCTTGAGCCTGTCATCACCTTCGTCGCCGTACAGCCAGGCGGCTGTGTCAATCCCGCCGGCCACTTGAATATCGTCGCGGCCACCGAGACCGTGCGCG
>JANNGQ010000596.1:0-4251 GCA_031403975.1 Planctomycetota bacterium | reverse complement strand
CAAGTGCGTGGAGGTGAAAACCTGTCTTTCTACTTCGGAACTTATTGGCAGGGCTGTCTGCACTGTGAAAACGCGAGGTTTCGATCAGCTCTGCTCGTCGCCGCCACCCAGCGTGAACAGCGGGACTGAACCAGTGCCGGTTCCGCCTTTCAATTCTTCGCGTTCGCGAGGCTTGGCCGCCGCTGCGCTGCTGTCGGCATCGCCAGACGACGAGACGGATGTCGTTTCGACATCTTTGACGGATTCCGTTTTGCGGCTGAGCCCGATCTTGCGCTCGCCGGTATCCACTCGCAGAATACGGACTTCCAGATCCTGGCCGACAGCGACCATGTTCTCCGGATGCTCCACTTTATGGTCGGCCAGTTCCGAGACGTGCAGCAGCCCTTCCAGATCGTCTTCCAGCTGAACGAACACACCGAAATTGGTGATCTTCGTGACCTTGCCCGTGACGGTCTTTCCCGGAGCGTATTTTTCGGGAATCCGGTTTTCCCAGGGATCTTCGCCGAGTTGTTTGAGGCCGAGAGCGATGCGACGACGGTCTTCGTCGACTGTCAGAATCTGGCACTCGATCGGATCGCCTTTTTTCAGGATTTCATTGGCGTGCGACACCTTGCGGGTCCAGGACATGTCACTGATATGCAGCAGGCCGTCAACGCCTTCCTGCAACTCAACGAATGCACCGTAGTTCGTGAGGTTGCGCACGGTTCCCTTGACCATTGTTCCCGGCGGATACTTGGAAGCCACTTCGTCCCACGGATTGGGCTGAGTCTGCTTCATGCCGAGTGAGATCTCCTGTTTGTCCTCGTTGATCCCCAACACCATGACTTCGGCTTTGTCGCCGATCGCCACAAGTTCGCTGGGGTGATTCACACGACGAGTCCACGACATTTCGCTGATATGCACCAGACCTTCGATGCCGTCTTCCAGCTTGACGAAGGCACCATACGACAGCACGTTGACAACTTCGCCCGAGATCTTTGAGCCAACGGGATACTTGGTGCTGATGTTCGACCACGGGCTGGCCGACTTCTGCTTCAGGCCGAGCGCGATCTTTTCTTTGTCATAGTCAATGTTCAGAACCATGACTTCGACTTCGTCGTCGATCCGGACCATTTCAGTGGGATGGCTGATCCGGCCCCAGCTCATATCCGTGATATGCAGCAGACCGTCGATCCCGCCAAGATCCACGAACGCCCCGAAATCAGCAATGTTCTTGACTGTGCCTTTCCGCAGCTGACCAATCTGAAGATTGGAAAGCAGCGTTTTCTTCATCTTCTCGCGTTCTTCTTCGATCAGACGGCGGCGGGACACAACGATGTTGCGCCGTGCCTCGTCGATCTTCAGAATCATGCACTCGATATCCTGACCGATGTACTCGGCGATATCGTTGGGGCGCCGGATGTCGACCTGGCTGGCCGGCAGGAACACATTGACTCCGATGTTGATCAGCAGGCCGCCCTTGATCTTGCGGATCACAGCGCCCTTGACGACATCGCCCTCTTTGTGAGTGGCGATGATCTTTTCCCACTCGCGGACGCGATCGGCCTTGCGCTTGGAAAGTACGATCAGGCCGATGGAGTCCTCAAATTCTTCCAGCAGCACTTCGAGGCGCTCACCTACCTGAGGCTGCTCGTCGGTATCATCCCATTCATCGCGCTGGACGACGCCCTCGCTCTTATAGCCGATGTCGACGACGACTTCTTCGTTGTCGACGCGAACAATCGTGCCGGTAATAATCTGATTGATGTCGTAAGACTGAGCCTCGTCTTCGTAAAAGACACTCTCGTCTTCAGCAAAGGTCGGGAACGACGCGGCCATCACCGCATCCAGTTCACTCTCTTCGACATTAAACTCCCGCATGAGATGACGGTCAACCATTTTGCAAACTACCTGACGCGGGTGTCGGACCGGAAAAACCGGACTGACTTGCCCGAACTCAAAAAAGGCCCAGCCGCACACCGCTGCGAAACGCTTCACAGCTACAATGGCGAAATCGGCGAGAAACGACGCAGAATAGGGGCAGTTCAGGCAAAAGTCCAGCCGTTCCCCCTGCGGAGAGAATTGCTCCGCTCGTCATTCGAAGGTCTCGACCGCTCAGCACCGCTGGCACGTACTGCTCTGTATTCCGCGTTTTGCTGAGTTGATGCAGATCAGGAGATCGCGCGGGAGGCTTCGATGCACCGAACCAGGCGCACATCGTTCTCTCGAAACGGCTTGATCCAGGCCGGACATGCGACGTGTCATCGAAGTCACAATTGACTCAGCGATACACAGGTTTTCGGCTCTGCGGACAACAGCTGGGCGGACAGCGACGGTTCATGCACCACCGGGAGATATCGATGCGTTCGCAGTACACATCATCAAGCTTGCGTTTGAAGTCGCATTTGTCGGCAACGTCGTCAATGCCGTCGGCATAATGCTCAGATACCCGGAAGCAGTGACAGCCGGGAAGTGACACAAAGAGCGTGATGGCGAAAATGCTGCAGAGGGTTCGCATGGACGTCCGTTTCCTGCGATCAGGCGATGAACAGTCAACCGCTGATTTGAGCTCGCGGTTTCTGTGTAATGCGCATCGAGCCGCAGCCCGGGCTGACTGCAACGAACTGCCGGGAACAACCATTCGCCATTGCCTGTGAATCCCGATGCGACGCATATCTGCTGCATTCCGCAGAACCGGACTCGGCAGTATTCTTCGTTTCTTCACATCATTGCGCCACGATGCTGAATGAGCGCGGCGAGGATTCAGCTGATGGCCTGTCATCCCCGACACCGTTTCATCACGCAAAGAATGGACCGATGAATTCCCGCAGACGAATTCTGTTCCTGTGTACCGGCAATTCCTGCAGGAGCCAGATGGCCGAAGGTTTTCTCCGGGCGATCGCCGGTGAACGTTTTGAATCGCTGTCAGCAGGCGCCAAGCCGGCCGGTTTTGTGCATCCGCATGCCGTGACCGTAATGGCAGAGGCGGGGATTGATATCTCGGGCCAGACCAGCAAATCGATTCACGACTTCCTGCCGCCGAAAGGACATCTGCCCGATGTCGTGATTGCTGTCTGTTCGTCCGCCGATGAAAACTGTCCCGTCTTTCCCGCAGCGGTCGAACGCTGGCACTGGCCGTTTGACGATCCGTATCATGCTTCCGGATCGCCAGAAGAGCAGATGTGCGAATTCCGCCGGGTGCGTGATGAGATACGTAAGAAACTCGAATCGGAATTTGCGTAATCGGTGTTCGACGTATCCAGCCAACGGTCGTGGGCACAGGACATGCAGGACGCACATGGACACTTGACGATTTGTAACGGTTACAAGCCGTGAATGGATTGTCCAGGGGCATGGTTCACGAATCGGCCGGCGACCGCTGATCGGTCGTATGACTGCGCTGACATTGAGGTACTCTCTCAGAATCTGATTCGGCTTTCGGAGTTCCATGGAGCGGGAACGTGGTCGTGGCTGCTGGTGACGCCGGAAGCGGTTACTCTCAGCGATTTTACAATGGTCACGGCTGTGGATATTTCCCTTCGATCCCGCACGATGAAACGTCTGGCACTGTACTTCTACGTGGCCATCTGTCTGGCAATGCTGGGTGCTGTGTCCTGGTCGTTGCTGACGCCCGACCCGTTTGCTGTGGTCCGTAGTTCGTCGCTCGCATGGCTGGAACAGGTCAGTGACCTGCTGGTGCATGCGGTCGTCTTTACACTGCTGTCGGCAGCGTGGCTGGGACTGTGCCTCCAGCTTGCCGGTGATCTCTCACCGTTTGCGCTGTGCATCATGCTCGGCTATTGCGTCAGCATGGAGGCCATGCAGGCAATTGTGCCGGGTCGCCATTGCGACCCGGTCGATGGTGTCGCCAATGTTGCCGGGTTTGTGTTCGGACTGATGCTGGTCCGGACAGTCGGGCAACTGCGAACGACGCGGACCCGCCTGCCACAATTGTTCTGAGAACGTTTTCGCGCTGCGGCCGTTTTTCGAACACCGACATCATTTGTTCAGAACTTCATCCAGATTCATGATCTGATTGCACAGCATTGTCCACGCCGCCAGCGTTGTGGCATCGAGAGCCGCATCCGGTTCAGATGCGCCCGTCTTAATCAGTTCGCCCGCTTCTTCGGCGTGGTCGCGATAGAACGCTGAGAGGTCTTCAAGAGAACTCTTCAGAATCGCGACTTCCTCAGATCGGAATTCTCGTGACAGCACTCGCTTACCGGCCCACTGCAGCCGCTGGTCATCAGTCGAACCGCCGTTTTGCAGAAT
>JANNGQ010000595.1:0-4382 GCA_031403975.1 Planctomycetota bacterium | reverse complement strand
AATTTTTTTTTGGGGGGCTGCTTTTTCCCCGGCGGTGCGCCGTTTATTATCCTTTTTTTTTCTTTGCTCGCGCCTGCAAAAACCCCCCCCCCACGACTAAGCCGACAGCCCTCAAGGGAGAAGGGACTTCGCGAACGCCTGCGAAAATGCGGCGATAAATCCTTTACGGCTGAAAGATTTCCAGGAGGTTCAAATCACCATCGGGAATGATCCGGGCCTCGTCCGAACTGGCAGGAACCAGCACGGTCGAACCTTTCGAGAGCGTGACCACACCTGAGGCTGTTTCGACGGAACCAATTCCATCCAGCGACATCAGGATTCGAAAGCGATCGTCAAGTGCCACGTGATACGATTCGGCTGACCGATGTCGGCGGATGACAAAGTAGTCGCATGCGACAAGTTCTTCGAACGAATGCGAGTTGTCGCTTAGCCATTCGGGTTGAACCACGGACACCGGTCCGCGAGCGAAATCTGTGCAGGCCAGCGATTCCTGAATGTGAATCGCACGCGGATTTCCCGACGAGTCGACTCGTCCCCAGTCATGCAGCCGAAATGTCAGGTTACTCTGCTGCTGCACCTCGGCAAGGACGATCCCCGGGCCGATGGCATGCACCGTCCCGGCGGGAATCAACAGGCAGTCGCCCGCAGCGGCCGGAATCATGTGCAGCAGTTCGTCAATTCCTCCGCTCTGCAGCGCTGCGCCAAGGTCCTCTTCGCTGACTCCTGAATTCAGACCCGCACAAATCCGACTGTCAGCCTGAGCATCCACAATCACCCAGGCTTCTGTCTTACCGGGCTCAGTTGGTGAGTACTGTCGTGCGCGCCGATCGTCCGGATGCACCTGCAGAGACAGCCAGTCGTTCGCATCGAGAAACTTGATCAGCAACGGAAACTGCGAGAAGCCGGCGTGTCGTCCAAGAAGTTCTTCGCGATGAGTTCTCATCAGCGCGGAGATTGACAGACCGGAACAGGTTCCGCCTGTCACGCAGCTTTGTCCGTCGGCATGGTCGGCGACTTCCCAACTCTCTGCATAGTCGGATTCCGGCCCGATCGGTTTGCCAAGCATCGTTCCCAGGCGACGACCGCCCCAGCGAGTTCGTTTGAGCAGCGGTTCAAATAGCAGTGGTGGCAACATGAATCTGCGGCAATTGTACGGAAAAGTTGTGGTGCTGTTCTGGTGTCAGACAGATACCTTGCAGCAATTGATCAGGATCGCTCATGGGTCCTCGAGTCTCGCCGATGCTCCTTTCCTGTCAACCGTCACAACCCGTCGCTTTTTGTTTTCAAACAGGTGTTTGCGGGGACTCTGCTCAGGGTAAACGCTACCATGCTCAGGCGCCGGCATCGGAATGGCTGGTGTGGCCCGGAATCGGAAACTCGGCTGTTGCGATCCGACGCAATTTGCTGCTCAAATTTGCCCTCACAGAAATCTGCTCGCTCCGGATGACCGGAGCTGACACCTGGAATGCCGACAATGCGGTTGCTTATCACCGGTGGTGCCGGATTCATCGGAAGTCACATTGCCGAACAGTCTATGGCCAGAGGCTGGCACGTCGCGGTGATCGATGACCTCAGCAGCGGACGTCCTGAAAATGTTCCCGCCGACGCTTTGTTTTTTCAGGTGGATATCCAGGACCGTCAAGCGGTGGACCGGGCTTTTGCAACGTTTGGTCCTGATGCCGTCAGTCATCAGGCGGCCCAGGCCAGCGTGGCACTCAGCGTGCGCGAACCTCAGAAAGATGCCTCGATCAACATTCTGGGATCTCTGAATATTCTGCAGGCTTGCGTGTCCAATAACGTGAAACAGGTGGTCTTTGCCAGCACAGGTGGCGCGATTTACGGTGAGGTTCCGGATGGAACGCGGGCCGCAGTGTCCACGCTGCCTGTGCCCGTCAGTCCGTATGCCTGCAGCAAGTTTGCCGTCGAAAAGTACCTGGAGTGCTTTCGGCAGGAGCACGATCTGAATTACAACGTGCTGCGTTATTCAAATGTCTACGGGCCTCGTCAGGACCCGCACGGCGAAGCAGGAGTTGTCGCGATTTTCTGCAACCGGATGCTGGCAAATGAATCTGTCACGATCTTCGCCCGACGAACTGTCGGAGATCCCGGCTGTGTTCGCGACTATGTGTTCATCGATGATGTCGTCAATGCCAACATCGCGGCTCTTGAAGGGCGAATCCCCGATCGCATACTGAACGTCGGGACGGGGAAGGAATCGACGACACTGGAAGTGGCCGAATGCATTTCGCACTCGCTCGGAAGCCGAAGCGACATCCTGTTCGGAGACTGCCGCGCCGGCGACGTTGAAAGGTCACTTCTGGATGCGGACAGGTTCGTGGAACTTCTTGGCCCGACCGTCACCGTCCGTGACGGTCTCGCCCGGACTGCGCATTGGTTTCGGGGCCGGCGTTCGAAACAATAGCTCTCTGCGGCTGATCAAAGACCAGTTCCGGAGAAAACGCGACGCTGACTGAATCTTGTGGGCAGAACGATGAAGATGGGTTCCTGGACGAATTCCTGACTCGTTCCATCATCCTGCCACCATCGTTCTGCCATGCCCGATTGCATGTTTCCTGGGGATTCGCAGTATTGCCGCATCGGCGAATACGCGGATTGGTTCGCGGACAGGTTCTAGTTCGACTGTCCCACATTCGACCCCAACGGCCTCGTGCCGTTGGTGAAGCAGATGGGGAGCTAAAAACGCAAATAAAACACCCACCCATTCTTCCTGCATTCCCGCCTTCGGCGGGAATGCAGGAAGAATGGGTGGGGTTGCGGGGCGTTGCACGGCTAGCTCGCCATCAGCTTCACCATCCAGGCGAGCTGGACGGGGTCGTCAAGTGAACCTGGGACAGTGGAACTAAGGAACCGCACGGAATCAAGTGTCGCCTTTCGCTCCGCGAAAGCACGATCGTTCGCCGAGCGGAAGGCGACAAACCCGGCAATGTCGAGCAGCGCCTAACCCCGGTCCTTCCGGAGTTGTCGACTGGCCTGAGTCAGGATATTGCGTTCGCGGGCGGTGAGGCTGGCTTCGCCTTCACGGCTGATTTTCTCCAGGATCGCGTCAACCTGTTCGTCCATTTTGGCGTCCGGCTGAGTCGGCGGGGCAAATAGTTTCAGGTTGCCTTTCGCCCTTCGTCTGGTTGCGATCCGTCCGGCAAACTGGTCCCACCAGCGGGTCAGGCGCATGCTCCAGCGAAAGTAGAAGAACCCGAATACAAGCCCGCCAAGATGAGCGGCATTGGCAACTTTCGAACTCGCGACCTGTCCGGTAACAATAGGCAGCGAATCGAGAAACACAAACAGCGCCAGCAGCCATCGGAACTCCACGGGTATAATTCCCATGACGAACACCTTCTGCCGGGGATAATGCATGGCCACGGTACAGAAGACTGCCATCGTCGCACCGGACGCACCCACGATCACAACGGGGATTCCGATGATTGAATAAAAGGCCAGCGAACAGATGCCCGCGAAGACCGCAGAGACGAGGTAGAACCAGAGAAACTCACGATCACCGGTCAATTCTCTCAGTACGCTGCCTATCGAATACAACACCATCATGTTGAAGACCAGATGCAGAAGATCCTGCTGCGAATGGCAGAACGCATAGGTCAGCAGCCGCCAGATCTGTCCCCTGAAGAACACATTGTCTGCGGTCAGTTCCAGCCATTGCTGCACGAGCGACGAGCCATCGCGATTAATCGTCAGTATCTGGAGGGCATAGACGGCAACCGTGGCGATGATCAGTTTTACCACGATCGAAGCGGACGGAGTGCGGGATTTACGCAGACCATCGTCGTAGTCTTCGCGAATGTACTCACGATTCTCGATGCCCATAACAGAATTCTCAACTTTGCAGCGTCGGCCAGGAATCCGTGCGCCCGTGGCCGGGCACGTCAAAGTTCGCATTTCGCCGTACTCAGATCTTAGGACACTGAGAGGCAGCCGTCGACGTGAGTTATTCTGAGTGTCGTGAGCGGTACGGCGTTAACTCAATGGCACTCATTTTGTGGGACAATTGTCCCCAATTGTTCATCCGGTGGCAGGCGGAACAGTTGAGACAACTGTTCTACACTATGACAAATCAGCCAAAGTGAGTGGCATTGGGCTCGCGCCATTTCGCTCACAAACCAAGAACGACGGCATTCCTGGCCTCCGTGCTAAGCGACCGCGAAATGCATCCTTTCAGCTCTGCACGCGTTCCATGTACTGGCCGGATTCCGTGTCGATCTTAACGCGGTCACCTTCTTTGATGAAGGCGGGCACCTGGATTTCCGCTCCGGTTTCAACCGTCGCAGGCTTCGTGACGTTGGTCGCCGTGTTCCCGCGGACTGCCGGTTCGGTGTACGTCACGACCAGAATCACATGCTGAGGCGGAC